>CAXSEW010000100.1:0-9963 GCA_964236185.1 uncultured Nakamurella sp.
CTCCGGCCGGACCAGCGGCACGGCCTGGCGGCCGACCAGCACGTAGGCGACCACGACACCCAGCGCCACCACGACCAGCGTGGCGATCGTGATGACGATGGCCGCGACCGGCGGGTGCGGCTCCTCGAACTCGCCGACCACCGGGGCCAGCCAGTTCATCAGCCGGTCCCCGACTGCCAGGAACGCCCCGGCACCAATCGAACCGAGAGCCAGGATGATCATCGGCACGGTCATCACCAGCGGCGACTCGTGCGGGTGGTACTCCTGACCGTCTGCGCTGCGCCGGCCCCGCCAGCGCTCCTCACCGAAGAAGGTCATCAGCATCAGCCGCGTCATGTAGAACGCGGTGAGCCCGGCACCGAGCAGCGCGGCGCCGCCGAGCAGCGCACCTCGCGCGCCTCCCGCCGAGAACGCGGCCTCGATGATCGGATCCTTGGAGAAGTAACCCGACAGGAACGGGAAGCCGATCAGCGCCAGGTACCCCAGCGCGATGGTGCCGAAGGTGATCGGCATCCGGCGCCACAGGCCGCCGTAGTGCCGCATGTCGACATCGTCATTCATGCCATGCATCACCGAACCGGCGCCGAGGAACAGGCCGGCCTTGAAGAATCCGTGGGTCAGCAGGTGCAGGATGCCCAGGGCGTAGACACCCGGCCCGAGGCCGACGGCCAGGAACATGTAGCCGATCTGCGAAACCGTCGAATAGGCCAGCACTTTCTTGATGTCGTCCTTCGCGCAGCCGGCGATGCAGCCGACCAGTAGCGTCACCGCACCGATGATGGTGACCACCAGCCGCCCGTCGGCGGTCAGGTCGTAGATCGGGTGCGACCGGACGATCAGGTAGACGCCGGCGGTCACCATGGTCGCCGCATGGATCAGTGCGGAGACCGGCGTCGGGCCCTCCATGGCGTCGGGCAACCACGCCTGCAGCGGTACCTGACCCGACTTGCCGCAGGCACCGAGCAGCAGCAGCAGGGCGATGGCGGTCACGGTGCCAGGTGCGACCGTGTCGATGCCGGCGAATACGCCGTCGTAGGAGGTGGTGCCCAACTCCTTGTACATCAGGAAGATCGCCAGGGCCAGGCCGACGTCACCGACCCGGTTCATGATGAAGGCCTTCTTGGCGGCAGTAGCCGCGGCCGGGCGGTCGGACCAGAACCCGATCAACAGGTAGGACGCGAGACCGACGCCCTCCCAACCGAAGTACAGCGAGATGAAGCCGCCGCCGAGGACCAGCAGGAGCATCGCGGCGACGAACAGGTTCATGTAGGCGAAGAACTTGCGGCGCGCCGGGTCGTGCGACATGTAGCCGATGGAATAGATGTGGATCAGCGAGCCGACCCCGGTGATCAGCAACACGAAGGTCAGCGACAGCGGATCCAGCCGAAGGTCGAGGTTGACGTCCAGCGAGCCGGCGGTGAACCAGGAGAACAGCTGCAGCGAATGTGTGCGGTCGGCAGCGTCGGCGCCGATGGTGGCGAAGAAGATGGCCAGCCCGACCGCGAACGCGGCGATGACGGTGGCGCAGCCCAGGATGTGCCCGACCCGGTCCAGCCGGCGGCCGCCGACCAGCAGCACCACCGCTCCGAAAACCGGAAGCAGCAACAGCAACCAGGCGAGCGACACCGTGCCGGTCGCCGGCGTGACGACGGATTCGGGGGCGGCCGCGCTGGTCCACAGCTCGGCGCCGAGCAGGTGAGCGATCACAGGAGAAACCCCGGCCCCGTCAGAACTTCAGCAGGTTCGCGTCGTCGACGGAGGCACTCCGCCGGCTACGGAAGATGGACATGATGATCGCCAGACCCACGACGACCTCGGCGGCGGCGACCACCATCACGAAGAACGCCATCAGCACGCCGTCGAGGTTGCCGTGCATCCGGGCAAAGGCGACCAGCGACAGGTTCACTGCGTTGAGCATCAACTCGATGCACATGAACACGACGATGGCGTTGCGGCGCACCAGCACGCCGACCGCGCCGATGCCGAACAGCAGCGCCGACAGGATCAGGTAGTTGTTTGCGTTCATCAGACGTCAACTCCTTGCGCGTGGCCGGACAAGGTCACCACGGCGTGTCCACCAGGCGCTTCGAGATCCAACGCGCCGGTGCCCTGCACGTGATCGGCGGCATCGATGCGGTCGTCGACGGCATCGGCACGGTGCGGGTGGTCTGCGGTCTCGATGGCCGCCAGCGACCGGCCCTGCGCATTCCGGTTGACGACCCGCACGCTCTCGCTGCGCTCCACCAACTGCGACACCGATCCAGGCGCGATGGAACCATCCGGCAGCAGCGCCGGTGTGGCGTTGGAGGACGAGGTGGCGAACACTCCAGGCCCGGGCAGCGGTGACATCCGGTCCGACCGCATCCGCTCGTGCACCCGCTGGCGCTGCGTCCGCTTCTCGCCGGGCGCCCGCTCGATATGGGCCAGCACCATGGCGCCGACGGCGGCGGTGATCAGCAGGGCGCTGGTCAGTTCGAACGGGAACAGGTAGTCGGTGAACAGGGCGGCGGCCAACGATCCGATGGGTCCGCGCTCGGCCATCACCGGCCCGAGCCCGACCGACTGCGTACCGCGCAGCGCCCGGACGAAGGCGGCAACCAGCAGCGCCACGAACCCGATGCCGACGATCGCGGCCTTGATGCGCTGGCCGCGGAGCACCTCGATCACCGAGTCGCCGGCGTCGCGGCCGGTCAGCATCAACACGAACAGGAACAGCATCATGATGGCGCCGGTGTAGACGATGATCTGGGCGAACCCGAGGAACTCGGCTCCCTGGGCCATGTACAGGCAGCCCAGCGACAGCATGGTCAGCACCAGCCAGAGCGCGGAGTGCACCGCGTTCTTGGCGAACACCATGCCCAGCGCGCCGGCCATCGCCAGCGGCGCGAGGATCCAGAAGGCGATCTGTTCGCCGCCGCCGGACTGCACCGTCGTGGCAGCGTCGCCGACGGCCAGCACCACGGGCGTCATCGGGCGTCCGCCGGCGGCGTGACGCCGGACGGGGTGGTGCCTTCCGAACTGGCTCCCGGCGGGGTGCCCGGAGCAGCGGCGCCGGTGACGCTGTGCGCCGGCGGCGCGGTCGACGCGTCGACGTAGCTCGGCGAGGCGTCCGGCACGTCGGGTGCGTTGAGGTCGAACGCGGCATTCGTGCCGTTGACGTGACCCGCCTGCGCGGAGTCGGATCCACGCCGGAACGTGGGATCCCGCAACAGTTCCGGGCCCTTGACGTAGTAGTCCTGCTCCTCGCCGAGCCGCATCGGATGCGGCGGCTGCTCCATACCGGGCAGCAGCGGAGCCAGCAGCCGGTCCTTGGTGAAGATCAGCCGCTGCCGGTCGTCGTCAGCCAGTTCGTACTCATTGGTCATGGTCAGCGACCGGGTCGGGCAGGCCTCGATGCACAGCCCGCAACCGATACAGCGCAGGTAGTTGATCTGGTAGTTCTTCCCGTAGCGCTCCCCCGGCGAGTAGCGCTCCTCGTCGGTGTTGTCGCCGCCCTCGACGAAGATCGCGTCGGCCGGGCAGGCCCAGGCGCACAGTTCGCAGCCGACACACTTCTCCAGTCCGTCCGGGTGCCGGTTGAGCTGGTGCCGGCCGTGGTAGCGGGGTGCTGTCGGGAGTGGGTTGCGCGGGTAGTCCTCGGTGACCACCGGTTTGAACATGGTCGCGAAGGTGACCCCGAACCCCTTGACCGGGTCAAGAAATGACACTGCCGGCTCCTTCTGTGGTGGGCGCAGTGCTGTCGGCGGGCAGGGCGGGTCGCGCTGGGGCGGCCACCTCGGCCCGGGCGGTGCGGATCGGTGGCACCGGGACGGCCAGATCCAGCGGCGGGATGGGGTAGGCGCCAAGCCGCGGTGACACGACCGAGGAGTCGGCACCTTCCCGCTCGAGCGCGAGCATCTCATCGTCGTCGGGTATCTCGTCGTCGTCTCTGCTGTCACGCTGCGGCCAGAAGGCCGCCACCAGCAGGATCACCAGCAGCGGTATGCCCATGTACAGCAGCACCTGTCGGGTGGACAGGCTGGTCGCGGAGTTGAGCACCCGGGCGGTCGAGACCAGCACGATCCAGACCAGCGATACCGGCACCAGGATCTTCCAACCCAGGCTCATGAACTGGTCGTAGCGGATGCGGGGCAGCGTGCCGCGCAACCAGACGAAGGCGAACATGAACAGCAGGATCTTGACGAAGAACCAGACCAGGGTGATCCAGCCGGAGTTGGCGCCCGGGATCGCCGAGATCGGCCACGGCGCCCGCCAGCCGCCGAGGAACAGCGTGGTGGCGATCGCCGACACGTTGATCATGTTGATGTACTCGGCGAGGAAGAACAGGCCGAACCGCATCGAGGTGTACTCGGTGTTGAAGCCGCCGACGAGTTCGCCCTCGGCCTCGGCCATGTCGAACGGAGCTCGGTTCGTCTCCCCCACCATGGAGAAGCAGTAGACCACGAACGACACCGGCAGCAGCCAGACGTACCAGCCGCCGGCCTGCTGGTTGACGATGGCGGAGGTGGACAGCGTGCCCGAGTAGAGGAAGACGGCGACGAAGGACAACCCCATGGCGACTTCGTAGGAGATCAGCTGCGCGGCCGACCGCAGACCGCCGAGCAGTGGATACGTCGAGCCGGATGCCCAGCCGCCGAGCACGATGCCGTAGACGCCGATCGACGAGAACGCCAGCGCCGCAAGCACGCCGACCGGCAGGTCGGTCATCTGCAGAGCCGTCTGGTGCCCGAACATCGATACCTGGCCGCCGAGCGGGATGATCGAGAAGATCAGGAACGCGGGGATCGCCGACATCACCGGCGCGGCGATGAACACGATCTTGTCGGCGCGGGCCGGGATCATGCCCTCCTTGAAGATCAACTTCAGGGCATCGGCCAGCGACTGCAGGGTGCCGAACGGGCCGTTCCAGTTCGGGCCGGGACGATGCTGCATCCGGCCGACGACCTTGCGCTCGAACCAGATCGCGAACAGCGTCAGCAGCAGCAGCAGCACGAAGACCACGACGGCTTTGAACAGCATCAGCCACCACGGGTCGCCGGCCAGCAGCGCCGCGGTCGACCCGTCGAGGCTGACGCCCGGGCTGATGTCGGACTTGAACGGACCTGTCACCGGCTGTGCCCTTCGCTCGTGTGGGACCGCTCCACCCGCACCCGGTCGCCGACGACGGCACCGATCTGCGCCACCAGCGGAGTCTGCCGCACACGGGCAGGTAACCAGACCACACCGTCGAGCATCTCGGTGACCGCCAGCGGCAGGCTGACCGCCGCGCCGGCCGGGCCGGTAACGCTGACCAGCTCGCCGCTGCTCAGTCCGAGCCGAGCTGCGGTACCGGCCGACAGTCGGCACAGCTCCGGCTTGGCGGTGCCAGCCAGGTGTGGCTCACCGGCCAGGCCGCGGCCGCCGTCCAGCGCCATCCGCCAGCTCGCCAGTACCAGCCCGCCCTGCGTACCGCCCGTCGGCGCGCTGCGCTCCGCCGGATGCACAGCGGGACGGGGCGTGTCGTTCGCGGCACCGAAGTGCAGCGAGGCGACGAAGTGCTGGGCACGGTCGATCAATCCGCTGACGGAAAGGGTGCGGTCGGATCCTTTGTGCGCAACCGGGCCACTGTCCACCGGGCCACTGTCAGCCTGGGCACTGTCAGCCGGGGGATCGGTCCGCCCACTATCGGCGGCCGGGGCTCCAGCCCGGCCACCGTCGCCACGAGCGCCGGTCCACACGCCGAGGCGTCCCATGTCGGCGCGAGCGGCGATGGGCGTCTGCGTGTAGAGGTCGACGTCCATCTCGACGCCGAGGGTGTCCAGGATGCGGCCCTCGTCAAGGGTGCCGTACTCCCCCAGCGCGGCACCGAACGGCCGGTGCCGGCCCTCCCAGTTGACGAACGCACCGGACTTCTCGGCGACCGCCGCGACCGGGAACACCACGTCGGCGCACTCGGTCACGGCACTGGCCCGCAGTTCCATGCTGACCACGAAACCGGCGGCGGCGATGGCGGCCAGCGCGGCAGCCGGGTCAGGGAGATCCGCGATTTCAAGCCCACCGATCAGCAATCCGGCGAGCCCGCCGGCGCCGACGGCGTCCAGGATTCCGGACGTGTCCCGCCCGGGAGTGCCCGGCACCGGGGCGTTCCACGCCGCCGCCACCTCGTCGCGAGCAGCGGCGTCGGACACCGGCCGGCCGCCGGGCAGTAGTGTGCCCAGCGCGCCGGCATCCAGCGCGCCGCGGTCGCCGGCGCGGCGGGGCACCCAGGCCACCTTCGCGCCGGTGGCGTCGACGAGCGTCCCCACCGCGGTGAGCAGACCGGGGATCTCGGCCGCGCGTTCGCCGACCAGGATGACCGCCCCGGACGCCCGCAGGCCGACCGCGGCCGAGTTGCGAGCAGCAGCGTCGGCCTGCCCGGCGGCCGCGGAGGACTCGTCGGCCAGTGCGGCCAGCAGCGCTGGTTCCTCGCCGGGAATCGCGGTCAGCAGGGTGCCGGACATCTTGTCCAACCCGCGGGAGTGGACCGCGCCGACCGACAACACCGGCACACCATGGCGCGATGCCTTGCGCAGCCGCAGGAACAGGATCGGCGACTCCTCCTCCGGCTCCAGCGCAACCAGCAGCACCGCGGGCGCATGCTCCAACGACGCGTAGGTGACCCCACCCGTCTCCGGCGTCACCCCGGTGACCCGGGCAGCCAGGAAGTGTGCCTCCTCAGCGGAATGCGCCCGGGCCCGGAAGTCGATGTCGTTGGTGCGCAACGCAAGCCTGGCGAACTTGGCATAGGCATAGGCGTCGGTGACGGTCAACCGGCCGCCGGTCAGCACGCCGACACCACCGGTGTCGCGGGCGGTGGCCAGGCCCGCCGCAGCAGCCGCCATGGCGTCGGTCCAGGACACCGGCTGCAGTTGCCCGTCGGCGCCGCGGACCATCGGCCGGGTGATCCGGTCGCCGACCCCGGTGTAGGCAAAGGCGAACCGGCCCTTGTCGCAGTTCCACTCCTCGTTGACGTCCGGGTCGGACGCGGCCAGCCGCCGGGTGACCGTCATCGACCGGTGATCGGTCCGCTGGGCGCAGCCGTCGGCGCAGTGCTCGCAGACGGTTGCCGTGGAGACCAGGTCGAACGGCCGGGACCGGAACCGGTAGGCGGCCGAGGTGAGCGCGCCCACCGGGCAGATCTGGATGGTGTTGCCGGAGAAGTAGGACTGGAACGGCTCTGCCGAGTTGATGCCGATCTGCTGGGCCGACCCGCGCTCGAGCAGGTCGATGAACTGGTCGCCGGCGATCTGGTCGGAGAACCGGGTGCAGCGCTGGCAGAGCACGCACCGCTCCCGGTCCAGCAGCACCTGGGTGGAGATGGCGATCGGCTTGGTGAACACCCGCTTCGCCTCGTGCATGCGGGACTCGGCAGCGCCGTTGGCCAACGTCTGGTTCTGCAGCGGGCACTCCCCGCCCTTGTCGCAGATCGGGCAATCGAGCGGGTGGTTGAGCAGCAGGAATTCCAGGTTCGACCGCTGCGCCTTCGCGGCAACCGGCGAGCTGAGCTGCGTCTTGACGACCATGCCGTCGGCCACGGTCTGGGTGCAGGAGGCCTGGGGCTTGGGCATCGGCCGGCCACCCATCTCGATCTCGACCAGGCACTGCCGGCACGCGCCGACCGGTTCCAGCAGCGGGTGGTCGCAGAAGCGTGGGATGGCGGTACCGATCCGCTCCGCGGCGCGGATGACCAGCTCGCCCTTCGGCGCGTCGACCGTCACGCCGTCGATGGTCAGCCTGACATGGCCCGGCGGCACGGGGGTCGGGTCAGTGTTGCCGGTCCCGTCTGCGGCGGGCCGGTTCTGGACCTGCGTCATCAGTGCGCTCCTACCAGCAGGCGGGATTCCACGACCGGCGTCGTCCGGCCGGTCACCAGATCCTCGAACTCGGACCGGAAGTATTTGAAGCTGGAAAGGATCGGGGTCGCGGCCGCGTCACCCAGGGCGCAGAACGACCGCCCGGCGATGTTGCCGGCGGCGTCGGCGAGGGTATCCAGGTCCTCGAGTGTTCCGGAGCCGCTGACAACGCGGCGCAGGATCTGCACCAGCCAGCCGGTGCCCTCCCGGCACGGCGTGCACTTCCCGCACGATTCGTGCTTGTAGAACTCCAGCCACTTCCACACCGCCCACGGCACCGAGACTGTCTCGTTGAAGCACATCAGCGCGGTGGTGCCGAGCATCGAGCCGGCCGCGGCGACGTCGTCGAAGGACAGCGGCACGTCCAGGTGCTGCGGCGTGAAGATCGGCGTGGAGGAACCGCCCGGGGTGAAGAACTTCAGCGGGATGCCATCGAGCATGCCGCCCGCAGACTCCAGCAGCTGGCGCAGGGTGGTGCCCATCGGCGCCTCGTACTGACCCGGTCGGGTGACGTGGCCGGACAGCGAGTAGATCTTCGGGCCGGGCGACTTGTCGGTGCCCATCGACCGGTACCAGTCACTGCCGCCCATCACGATGGCCGGCACGGATGCGATGGTCTCCACGTTGTTCACCACCGTCGGACAGGCGTACAGCCCGGCGACGGCCGGGAACGGCGGCTTGAGTCGCGGCTGGCCGCGGCGGCCCTCCAGCGAGTCGAGCAGCGCCGTCTCCTCACCGCAGATGTAGGCGCCGGCGCCGGCGTGGATGACGATCTCCAGGTTGAAGCCGGAGCCGAGGATGTTCTGGCCGAGGAAGCCGGCCGCCTTGGCCTCGTTGACCGCGTTGACCAACCGGCGCAGCGCATGGATTGCCTCACCGCGGACGTAGATTGCGCAGAAGTCGCTGCGGATGGCGAAGCAGGTGATGATGCAACCCTCGATCAGCGCGTGCGGATCGGCCATCATGAACGGGATGTCCTTGCAGGTACCCGGTTCGCCCTCGTCGGCGTTGACCACCAGGTAATGCGGCTTGCCGTCGCCCTGCGGCAGGAACGACCATTTCAGGCCGGTGGGGAAGCCTGCTCCACCGCGTCCGCGCAGACCGGAATTCTTCATCAGCTCGATCACCCGGCCGGGCTCGACGGCCAGCGCGAGCGGCAGTGCCTGATAGCCGTCGAGGCTCCGGTAGGTGTCGATGGACCAGGACCGCGGCGACGACCACCGCCGGGTCAACACCGGCGTCAGCTGGGCCGGGCCGGTCGGCGGGGTCGGCGGCGCGGTTGCGGCTGTGGTCATCGGGTCACTTCTTTTCCGGGAGGGGCGGGAATTCGACGTGGTCCGGCATGGCCGGTGCGGTCTGACCGGAGGACTGCGCGAGAATGGCGCCGCGCAACGTGAGGTCCGACGCCGACGGCCCCGCCACCTCGGCGACCAGATCCGGCATGATGCCGGCGATCTCGAGCTCGGCGGTGCGGAAATCGGTGAGCGGGGCGCCGCGGGTCGGTGCCGGCTTGACGCCTGCCTGCAGGGCCAGCACCAGATCCAGGGCGCTGTCGGGGGTCTGGTTGTCGTAGAACTCGTAGTTCACCTGCAGCACCGGCCCGTGATCGCAGGCAGCTAGGCACTCGGCGGTCTCCAGGGTGATGGACCCGACGGCACCAGGCGTACCGGCGGTCTCCTCGTGACCGACACCGAGGTTGCCGGCGAGAGTGGCATAGATGGCATCGCCGCCGAGCACCGCACACAGCGCGTTGGTGCAGACGCTGACCAGATGCTGGCCGCAGGGGGTCCGCTTGTACATCGTGTAGAACGTCGCCACCGCAGACACCTCGGCCGAGGTCATCGCCAGCTTCTCGGCGCAGAACTCGATACCCGGCTGACTGACGAATCCCTCGACCGACTGCACCAGGTGCAGCAGCGGCAGCAGCGCCGACCGGGGCGAGGGGTAACGGGCGATCAATTCCGCGGCGCGATCGTGCGTCAGCCGATCGAAATCCACACCGGTGGCGATGAACTCGGGAACGCCGATGCGACTGCTCATGCCAGCTCCCGCCATTTCTCCCGTTCAGCGGTGATCACCGGTCCACGCCGCC
>CAXSEW010000101.1:0-9960 GCA_964236185.1 uncultured Nakamurella sp.
CGCAAATCTGTACGGGCCCAACCAGAACCTGGGAAAGGCGCAGGGCCTGATCTCGCAGCTGTGCCGGGGGCTCCTGACCCGGCAGCCGACGTCGATCTTCGTGCCGCTGGACACCATCCGCGACTACCTGTACGTCGACGACTGCGCCGCGATGATCGCCGACATGCTGCTCGCCGATGTCGGTGTGCCGGCCGGGCCGGTGGTGCGCAAGGTGCTCGCCTCCCAGCAG
This sequence comes from uncultured Nakamurella sp., assembly GCA_964236185.1. Classification (GTDB taxonomy): domain Bacteria; phylum Actinomycetota; class Actinomycetes; order Mycobacteriales; family Nakamurellaceae; genus Nakamurella. Next base: position 230 of record CAXSEW010000101.1, read on the forward strand.
GGGACGACCATCGCCAGCCTGCTGTCGCTGTGCCGGCAGGTGTTCAAACGGCCGCCGCAGTTGGTGCTCGGCAGCTCGGCCTCCGCCCGATTCCAGGTGCGGGATCTGCGGCTGCGGTCCGTGCACTGGCCCGAGATCGACCGGCGCGTGCTGACCCCGCTGCCGGCCGGACTGGCCGCGACCGCGGCGGGGATGCTGCGCGCGCAGCAGCGCGGACGCTGGTAGGCGCCGCCGACACTCACCCGGCGGGGGGGCGGGGGCGTACGTCAGGAGGGGGCGGAGAAGCGGACGCCACCGGCGGGGATGACGACGCCGGGCCAGACCCGGACGCCGGCCAACAGTTCGCACCCGGCGCCGATGTCCGCCCCGTCACCGATGACGGCGTCGCTGATCACGCAGCCTTCGCCGATCACCGCGCCGCGTCCGATCACCGACCGGCGGACCCGCGCGCCGGCTCCGATCCGGGCGTCGTCGAACACGATCGACCCCTCCACCACGGCGTTCTCCCCGACGGTGACGTTGCGGCCGGCGCTGGTGCCGCCGCTCACCGTTGCGCTGTCCGCGACGACACACCCGTCCAGCACCAGGAAGTCGGCGGCCGGCTGGGCCAGCGCATCCGTCGGCGCCAACCCGCGGACCAGATCGGCCGAGCCCTGGACGAACGCTGCGGGGGTACCGAGATCGAGCCAGTAGCTGGTCTCCAGATGCCCGACGACCCGGGCGCCGGCGGACAGCAACCCGGGGAACGTCTCCCGCTCCACCGATACCACCCGGCCGGCGGGGATGTCGCGGATCGCCTCCCGCTTGAACACATAGGTACCGGCGTTGATCTGGTTGGTCGGCGGATTCTCCGTCTTCTCCAGGAACGCCTGCACCCGGCCCTGCGCGTCCGTCGGTACACAACCGAAGGCCCGTGGGTCGTCGGCGGACACCAGGTGCAGCGTGACGTCGGCCTGCTTGCTGCGGTGGGTGTTCAGCAGTCCCGACAGCTCGACACCGGACAGGATGTCGCCGTTGAACACCATCACGTCGTCGGCCCGCAGCCGGTCGTAGACGTTGCGGATGGCGCCGCCGGTCCCCAGCGGCTCGTCCTCCACGACGTACTCCAGCTCGAGCCCGAAGTCGGAGCCGTCGCCGAAATGGTCGGCGAACGTCTGGGCCCGGTAGGAGGTGCCGAGCACGACGTGCCGGATGCCGGCCTGCCGGATGCGGGACAGCAGGTGCTCCAGGAACGGGACACCGGCCGTCGGCAGCATGGGTTTGGGGGAGGACAGCGTCAGCGGCCGCAGCCGGGTGCCCTGCCCGCCGACCAGCACCACGGCATCGACATTCGCGAAATCGGCACTGCTGAGACCGGCACTGTCGGTGGACATCAGGCCACCGCTCCGGCAGCCTGCGCCACCGAGATGACGTACTGGCCGTACGGCGATTTGGCCAGCGCATTGCCCAGCGCCAGACACTGCTCGGCGGTGATGAAACCGTAGGCGAGGGCGATCTCCTCCAGGCAGGAGATACGCAGTGCCGCACGGTGTTCCAACACCTGCACGAACTGGCCCGCCTCGAGCAGCGAGTCGTGCGTGCCGGTGTCCAGCCACGCGAAGCCGCGACCGAGATCGATCAGCGCCGCCTTGCCGTGCTCGAGGTAGATGTTGTTCAGATCGGTGATCTCCAGCTCCCCGCGCGAGCTGGGCTGCAGGTCCGCCGCATGCTTGACCACGTCGTTGTCGTACAGGTAGAGGCCGGTGATCGCCAGGTTCGACTTCGGCCGGGCCGGCTTCTCCTCGATGGAGATGAGCTTCCCGTCCGCGTTCTTCTGCCCGACGCCGTACCGCTCCGGGTCACGCACCGGGTAGCCGAACAGCACGCAGCCGTCGATGTTCTCGGCCGCGCTGCGCAAGGTGTGCGAGAAACCCTGGCCGTAGAAGATGTTGTCGCCCAGTACCAGCGCGACGGAGTCGTCGCCGATGTGGTCCTTGCCGATGATGAACGCCTCGGCCAGTCCGTTCGGCTGCGGCTGCTCGGCGTAGTCGATGGTCAGGCCCCAGTCCGAGCCGTCCCCGAGCAGCCGCCGGAAACCGGCGTTGTCCTCCGGGGTGGTGATGACCAGGATGTCGCGGATGCCGGCCAGCATCAGCACGGAGAGAGGGTAGTAGATCATCGGTTTGTCGTAGACAGGGAGCAGCTGCTTGGACACCGCTTTGGTCAGCGGGTGCAGCCGGGTTCCGGCGCCACCGGCCAGGATGATGCCCTTCATGTTGCTGCCTCGTTCCGTTTCGTGTGCGGGACCGGCGTCGTTGTTGCCGGTGCAGATCAGCCGTGCAGCCGTGTCGTGGAACACCCGGCCCTCGGCGCCGACCAGGGGGCTGGTCCGGCCCCGGCCGATGTCGACGGCGGGTGCGCCCACCCGACCGGCGAGAAGCAGAGAGTACCGCCAGTGCCACGTAGCGCGTCCGGTCCCGCCGATCAGCCTCGGTGACGGCCGACACCCCGGTCGACGTCCCCAGGTTGCTCGGCGTACCACTTACCCTCTGTCGAATAGCGATGACACAGCGGATGTGGAGTGCCGATGAATCGAATCGCACGTGCCGAGCAGATCTTGTCCGACGCCAGACTCAGACGTCCGGGCGCCTGCCTCCCCGGTGGTGCAACGTCGCCGGCGGACCTGTTGGGCACGCTGTCCCTCGCGCACGAGTTGATCGCCGAATGCGACGCGGCGGCCCTGGCCGAAGCCCAGCTGCGCGAGCTGACCCAGCGCGGACCCTCCGCAGCGGCGCCGCCCGGGGCCCGCACCGCCTGACCGCCCGCACCGCCTGACGGGGTGCACGGCGTCAGGCAGGCGGTACCTTGCGGTCGGGCAGGGCCGCCCCCCCGGACACCTGCGGCGAACGTTTGGCCAGCGCTGCCCGGGCGGACAGGCCGCTTTTGAGAGCGACCCGCAGCGGCAGCTGCCACCAGCGGTCGTACCGCCGGGCCAGGTAGCGATAGGCGCTGCGGTGGTGTGCATCGGTCATTGCGCCCGGCGCCTTCGCGGTCGACCGGCCACCCAGGTGCAGAACCTGCGAAGCGGGTACGTAGACGCTCTGCCAGCCGGCGGTGGTCAGCCGGTCACCTAGATCCACGTCCTCGAAGTACATGAAGTACGCCGGGTCGAAACCGCCGATCTGCTGGAAGGCCGTCCGGCGCAGCAACAGACAGGCACCGGACAGCCACCCGGCCGGCCGCTCCACCGGAGCGGCGTCGTCCACCCGGTAGGCGCGGGTCCACGGATTGGCCGGCCACCACCAGCCCAGGGCGGCGTGCCCGATGCCGGCGCCGATCGACGGCAGCCGACGGGCTGACGGATAGACGGTGCCGTCCTCGGCGGTGATCAGCGGGCCGAAGGCACCGGCGCCCGGATGCCGATCGGCCGCACCGACGAGCTCGTCGATGGCAGCCGCGCCGAGCACCACGTCCGGATTGACCAGCAGCACCAGATCGACACCGGCAGGTAGGGCGGCGGTGCCGGCGTTGGCGGCGGCGCCGTACCCGACGTTGCCGCCGGTGCGCAGCAGGGTGACCCCGGGTCGTCGTGCGGCCGCCTCGACCGACCCGTCGGTCGAGCCGTTGTCGGCGATGACGATCGGCAGCACGCTCCCGACCGCCGACGACGATCCAGCAGCCGGAACGGAGTCGAGCAGCGCGGCCAGCGTCTCACCGGGCGAATACGTGACGATGACGAGCCCGACGCAATGGTCGGCGCCGGTCATCGCGGGTCGTCCTGGACTCGTCGGGAATCGTCCGCAGCGGCCCGCCGGTAGGCGACCTGATGCGCCCGGGCGGTCGCCTCCCAGGTGAACCCGGCCGCCCTGGCGGCAGCAGCCGCGGAGAGCGCGGCGCGTCGTCCGGCATCGTCCAGCAGCTCGGACAGCTCGGCGGCGATGTCGCCCGCGCCGGTACCGCAGTAGGCGACCGCGTCGCCGCCCACCTCCGGCAGGGCGAGCTTGCGGGTGGTCAGCACGGTCCCCGCGCAGGCCATCGCCTCCAGCACCGGCAGGCCGAAACCCTCGCCGAGACTGGGGTAGCAGGTGACCAGCGCGCCGCCGAGCAGTCCCGGCAGCAGCTCGATGGGCAGGTGACCCGGGCTGAGCACCCGCAGACCCGACGGCACCGAGGCAAGCGCCGGTTCGATGCCGGTGTCCCAGCCCGGCGCACCCGCCAGCACCAACGTCGGCGGGTCCGCGCGGCCCGCGCACGCCCTGATGAACGCCCGGATCAGCGCGGGCACGTTCTTCCGCGGCTCCAGCGTGCCCAGGAAGGCGATCCACTGCCCCGCCCCGAGGTCCAGGTCTTGCCGCACCCGCTGGATCTCCGGATCGGTCGGCGGGTGGAACCGGGCGAAGTCGACGCCATGGTGGGCCACCACCAGCCGGTCCGCCGACGCGCCGACGTACCGGACCAGCTCGAGCGCGGTCGCCCTGCTCGGCACCACGCACACCGCAGCGCGGCGCAGCGAGGTTCGGGTCCAGGCCCGGAAGAACCGGCCCTTCACGCCCAGGTGCAGACCGCGGTCGGAGAAGAAGGTGGCGTCGTGCAGCGTGGTCACCACCGGCAGGCCCGCGGTCAGCGGCATCGTGTAGTGCGGGGAATGGATCAGATCCACCGGCAGCCGGCGGGCCAGCCGGGGCAGCGTGGTCTGCTCCCAGGTCAGCCGGGCCGGTCGGTTGTCGAGGGATTCGGCGACCGGGATGATCCGGCTGCGCGGGGCGAGCAGCGAGAAGGATGCAGCGTCGCGGTGCTGGCACACCACCGACAGCGCCGCCCCGACCCGGTCGAGCGCTCCGGCCAGGTTGTCCAGGTAACGCCCTACACCCCCCCGATCCTCCGGGATGGCGGTGGCGTCCAGCAGCACCCGAGGTTCGGTGCGGATCACTGCACTGGGTCCCACCGGGTACTGCCTCCTTCGATTGCCATCGGCTCGCGTCGCCGGCGGGCACCAAAGCGTAGCCGCCCGACCCTGTGCGAACCGTGTGCGCGAGCGGTCGACGAACACCCCTGCCGGACGCGCTCGGCATCCGGGTCGAGCCGCTCCAGTCCGCTATCGTGAGTTCGGCCGGCAAGGCGGAATCGGCTGCCTGACCTCCCGCGGGCGGCCCGAACTTCCGAGCAGAGACAGGACTCGTGACTCCAGACCGAGCAGCAAGCGCCCCGGCGGGGAGTTCGGGCTCCGAGATGTCCGGGACGCCCCAGACTGCTGCCGCTCCGGTCGTCGCGACCCGCGGCGGCCCCGGCAGCGGCTCCAGCCGGTGGGGCGGCTCCAGCAAGTCGGGCGGCTCCAGCAAGTCGGGCGGCTCCAGCAGGTGGGGCGGCTCCAGCAAGTGGGGCATGGCCCGCCGGCTCGGCGCGTCGGCCATGGCGGTGACTGCGGCGACGCTGATGTTCTTCGGGGTCTGCCTGGGTTTTCTGACGAACACGCCGGTGTTCCAGAACCCGGACGAGCTCTACCACTTCGACCGCATCATGGCCGTCGAACACGGCCAGCTGCTGCCCGACCCCGGCAGCATCCATGTCAGCAGAGGATCGCGAAAGGGTTCGGGGACCTACAGCGCTCCCGGCCTCCGCTTCCAGACCTCGGCGGCATCGCTCCGGGCGTCGCGCCAGTCGTACGACCAGCTCGGCGGTGACGCCCGGTCGCCCACCGTCGATGTGCCGAACTACATCACGCAGCACCCGCCGCTGTACTACGCCCTGCTGGGCGGCCTGACCTGGTTGATCCCCGGGTCGGACACGATGCACATCGACCGGCTGCTCTGGATACTCAAACTCATCAACATCCTGCTGATGCTGCCGCTGCCGTACCTGATGTACCGGTCTGCCCGAGCTCTGGTCGGCGACAACGTCATCGCGCGGGCTTCGGCGTTCCTGCCGCTGCTGGTCCCCGGCCTGGCTCGCATCGCCGCCTCGGTCAACAACGACAACCTGGCCATCCTGATCGGGGCGTCCCTGGTGGCGGTCTCCATCGCCATCGCGCAGGGTGACCTCAGCCGCCGCACGGCGATCTGGGTGAGCGCCCTGGCGGTCGCCGGTTCGATCACCAAGGCGACCGTGCTGTTCGTGCTGATCATCGTCCCGATCGCCTACGGCATCGGTGCGGCCCGGCGCCGGCGACTGCCGGACCCTCCGGTGCTGGTGGTGCTGGTGATCGGTGCCTTGGCCACGTCTGTGTGGTGGATTCGTAACCTGGTCAGGTTCGGTCAGTTCCAGCCCGACGGGTACGGCGAAAGCCTGGGGGTTGCCCTCGGTGCGCCGTGGCCGCCCGGGAAGCACGGGAGCATGACCAAATTCCTGGACACGGTGCGGGACAACGTGCCCAGCCGCTTCTGGGGCGCCCTCGGACTGCTGGAGCCCCCGACGCTGCCTGGTGTGATGATCTGGTTCCTGACCGGAGCGGCAGCCGTCTGCGCCGTCACCGCGGTCACCGTGCTCCGCGGCCGCCGCGGAATCGTCACCGCTGCCGTCCTCACCCCACTGCTGGCCATCGCAATGTTCTGCTACCAGGGGTACCGGCACTGGCTGGAGTACCAGAACATCCCCGGGCTGCAGGGCCGTTACGCCTACCCGGCCGTCTTCGGCGTCCTCTTCGGCTTCGCGCTGGTCGCCGCCCTGGTGCTGGGCCGACGCCGTCGATTCGCGCCGGCACTGATCGCGGCGGTCGGCACACTGGTGACGAGCTGGGCGCTGTTCACCTCCGCCGAGTACTTCTGGCTGCCGCAGGGCACCCGGCTGCGGCCGACATCGGTGGTCAAGGCGGTACGCCAACTGTTCTCCTGGAGCGCCTTCGGTCCGGTGGGCACCGCGGCCGTACTCGGTGTCGGCGGCTTGGCAGTCGTCGCCGGCGTGGTGCTGCTGATCGCTCTCGTCCGGCGGGACACCGGCGGCGGCAGCCTGCGGGATGTCCTCCGCCAGGAGCCGGGGTCGGCACCGGCAGTCGCCCTGGAACCGACCGTCGTACCGGCGGGGGTCAGCGACGCCCGGTCCAGCCGCCGACGTCCGGTCCGCCCGACCGCCGTCGGCGACGCCAAGGCGGGCCGGTGAGCGCGAGATGGCTGAGATAACAGTTCCCGCCGACGCGCCGGCGGATCGCTCGGCTCCCGGCCCCCGATTCGCCGGCGCCTCCCCGGTCGCCGCCCGGCGCCGCGGGGCGGATCGATTCGGTTCGCGAGCGGCCCGGCTGGGCGTCTTCGGCGCGGCGTTGGCGTTCCTGTCCGGCGCTGCCGTCTTCGCGATGATCTCCCCCGCGCTGAACACCGCTGACGAGACCGCCCACGTCGACTACGCCTTCCAGCTGTGGCACGGGCACCTGCCGATGTTCGAGAGCGGGGTCCTGTTCCGGCCGCCGTTCGGATCGATCCCCCCGGTGCAGTGGGAGGCCCAGCACCCGCCGCTGTTCTATGCGCTGCTGGCGCCCGCGGTCGGCCCGCTGATCGACGCCGGCCATCCGATGATGGCGGTGCTCGCGGGCCGCGCCATCGGTGCCGTTCTCGCCGCGCTGTGCGTGATCGCCGTGGGCTGGGCGGCGGGCGCCCTGACCAGGCGCTCCCGAACAGCCTGGATGGTCTGCGCCGCGGCGGTGGCGGCACCGATCAGCCCGTTCCTGCGGGTGGGCGGGAGCGTCTACAACGACGACATCGCGGTGCTGTTCACCGTGCTCGCCGTGGGCATCACCCTGCGGGCGATCCGGTATGGCGTCAGCCGGGGGTTGCTGATCGCGGCCGCCCTGGTCGCGGCCGGTGGCATGCTGTCCCGGGCCAACTTCATCATCACGCTGGTCACCATGTGCGGCGGTCTGGTGCTGGCCTGGTGGATCCAGTCCCGCAGTCCCTGGCCGCGCCGCATCGTGGTCAGCGTGGGCGTCGCGCTGGTTCCGGTGGTGGCGGTGGTGCTCTTCGCGGGCTGGTTCTACCTCCGCAACCACCAGCTGACCGGGTCGTTCACCGGCGGCCATCCGGATTGGGCGGCGGCCAATCTCGGCCGGCGGCAGTTGTCGATCCGCTCCGTCCTGCGCCAGACCAACGGTGGCTGGACCGTCTTCGACCAGCTGTACCTGCAAGCCGGCGGGAAATGGATCAAGTACGGCCAGGACCTGGTGGCCGGCCTGCTGGTGCTCGCCGCAGTCGTCTTCCTGGTGAACGCGATCCGCTGGGCCGTCGGCCGAGTCGCAGCGCCGACCGCCACGCCGCTCCGGTCGGTCGAGAGCGCCCGCAGCGTCTCGGTCTTCCTGGTGATGGCGGTGCAACTCGTCATCACCGTGGTCGTGCTGATCGGATACATGACGACCGGCGGTGGGTCGATCAGTCGCTACTTCCTCCCAGCGTTGCTCCCGATCGCGGTGGTGTTCGGCTTCGGTGTCGTCGGCCTGGCGCCGCGGTGGCGGGCGGCCGCGCTGGCCGTCTACTCGGTGCTGGCCTGGGGTCTGTTCCTGGTCTGGGTCTTCACCCAGCCCGCCAAGAGCGCCTGGTCGCTGACCCGCCACACCGCCAACGGCGTGCCCGGGCTGGTGGTGATCCTCGGGTTGGTCCTGCTGGCGGCCGGCGTCGTCGCCACCGTCGTAGCGCTGCAGCTGGACGCCCGCCGGCCGATCGACGGCACTTCCGCACGCCATAGCCCGGCCGGCGGCGGTTTCGACTCAGCCGACCGCCCGCTGCTCGGCTGAATCCAACCCGACATCAGCGGTGCGCGTCCCCGCTCCGGCCGCGCAGCCCGTCCACGCTGCCCTGCAGCACGGCCCTGCACTTCGCCCACCGCTGCGGCCCACCGGTCAGCAGCGCGGTCGCCGCCAGCCGCAGGAAATACGGCGCGCCGCGGCCGATCACCACGCCCACTCCTCGTCGGGGCGGCCCGGAGACCAGGATCCGGTTGCGGGCGCTGTAGTAGAACGCCGTCGCGCTGGTCCCGGCCGCCGAGGCGAATCGGTCCGTCCACCGGGCCCGAAGGCTTGGCTCCGCTACCCCGGAGTCCGACCCGAAGTCGGACCCGTCGTCGGCGCGGGACGACCCGCCCTCGGCGTGCCAGATCACCGCGGCGGTGGCCACGGCCAGCCGCAGGCCCAGCGCGGCCGCGCGCAGGCTCAGGTCGACGTCCTCCCAGTACAGGAACAGCTCCCCGCGGAATCCACCCAGCTCGTCGAAGGTGTTGCGGCGCATGAACAGCGCGGCCCCGGTGAGGAAGCTGCTCGGGAGCAGCGGCGCCGCGGGGATCGCGTCCGGGCGTCGGCCGACCAGCGCCGGCGCCACCCGGGCGCCCCGCCGGTCGATCGATCCGCCGGCGAACCAGATCACCGGGTCGGCCGACCGGCCGGTCAGGATCACCGGCGACACCAGGTCCGCCTGATCCCCCTCGACGACCGAGCAGAGCGCCTGCACCGCAACCTCGTCGACGACCGTGTCGGGATTGAGCAGCCAGACCAGCTCATCGGCAACCGCGTCGGGTCGGGTCATGGCGGCGATGTGGTTGTGACCGGCGCCGAATCCCAGGTTGACCTCAGACAGCAGCACCCGGAGATTCGGTCGGCCCTGCGCCAGGGCGAACAGCTCGGTTCGCTGCGACGCATCGGATGCGTTGTCCAGCACCACGATCGAGGAGATCCGGTCCGACGTCAGGCCGGCCAGAGCGCCGGCGAGCCACCGCGTCGAGTTGTAGTTGACGATCCACACGCTGACCGTCGCGGCGGCCGGCGCACGAGCCGGCCGTGCTGC
>CAXSEW010000102.1:0-9960 GCA_964236185.1 uncultured Nakamurella sp.
CCTCGACGGCGTCGAACACGGCCGCCACCGGCAGCCGTTCCTGGCGCCGTTCACTCCTCGGGCGACCCGGTCCTACTTTGCCGACTTCGTCAAAGACGAAGCGGCGCGGCTGGTGTCGTCGTTCGCCGATACGGGCGCGGCCGAACTGCGGACCGCGCTGGCCGCCCCGTTGGCCACAGCCAGCATGCAGCTGGCGCTGGGCCTGCAGGACATCCCAGTGGATCAACTACTCGGCTGGTACGGCGGTATCGTCGCGGCCGTCGCGGAGATCACCGCCGGATCCGATCCGCCGGGCTACGGGCGCGACGCCTACCTCTCGCTGTCCGCCGCGGTCGAGGCGACCATCACCTCCGGTGGGCAGGACACGTTCCTGGGCCAGGTGCTGGCCGCGGCGAACGCGCTCAGCACGGTGGAGATGACGTCCAATGCCGCGGTCTTGATGTTCGGCGGTATCGAAACCACCGAGGGCATGATCGCGAACCTGCTGCTGCACGTACTCGGGAACGAAGACGCCCTGGCCGACCTCCGGGCTGACGCGAGCCTCGTCGATGCGGCGATCGAGGAGTCGCTGCGGTTGGAGCCGGCGGCCGCGGTCGTCGACCGCTACGCGACCCGGGACATCGTCCTCGAGGGTGCATCGGTACAGCGCGGTGACCTGGTGGTGGTGTCCCTGGCCGGCGCGAACCGCGACTCCGACGTCTTCGAGGATCCGGACGAGTTCGACCTGCACCGGGCGAACGCCCGCCGGCACCTGGCCTTCGCGCAGGGCCCGCACACCTGCATCGGGTTGCACCTGGCGCGGCTGGAAGCTCGGTGTGCGGTTCAGGAGGTGTTGAGCCTGGACGGCGTGATGCTGGATCCCGGTCGGTCGATCGCGCCCACCGGGCTGGTGTTCCGCAAGCCGGCCGCGGTGCAGGCCAGCTGGTCTGCAGGTCCCAGCAAGTGATGCTGTGGATTGCCAGGGCTCGCCTCGCCACGTCTCGAGGGTCCAGGTGGCGATCACCGCCCGCTCCTACTGCGGTGATCCCCATCCGCGGGCTAGGCAGGTCCACGCCAGAACCCCCCACCGATTGCCGGTCGAAGGCACACGGAGGATGATCATCACCGCAAGGCCCATCCAGTCAACGAGGACCCGGAGGATCAGATCATGGCAGGCAACAGAGGTGTCGCGTATCTCGAGGCAGGCAAGGTCGAGGTGCAGTCGATCGACTATCCCAAGCTGGAACTACAGGACGGCCCGGGTGTCAACCCGGCGAACATCGGCCGCAAGCTGAATCACGGCGTCATCCTGAAGGTCGTCACCACCAACATCTGCGGCAGCGATCAGCACATGGTCCGGGGGCGCACGACGGCGCCGCCCAATCTGGTGCTCGGCCACGAAATTCTCGGTGAGGTCGCTGAAGTCGGCTCCGACGTCGAGTTCATCAAGGTCGGCGACATCTGTTCGGTGCCGTTCAACATCGCCTGTGGGCGCTGCCGCAACTGCAAGGAGGGCAAGACCGGGATCTGTCTGAACGTCAACCCGGCGCGCCCCGGAGCCGCCTACGGCTATGTCGACATGGGCGGTTGGGTGGGCGGTCAGGCCGAGTACGTCACCGTGCCGTATGCGGACTGGAACCTGCTGCGCTTCCCGGACAAGGATCAGGCGATGGAGAAGATCCTCGACCTGACCATGTTGTCGGACATCTTCCCGACCGGCTACCACGGAGCGGTGACTGCCGGCGTGAAGCCGGGTTCGACCGTCTACATCGCCGGCGCAGGTCCGGTCGGTCTCGCTGCTGCTGTCGGCGCGCAGCTGTTGGGGGCTTCTGTCGTCATCGTCGCGGACCTCAACGAGGAGCGCCTTGCGCAGGCCCGCAGCTTCGGTTGCGAGACGGTGGACGTGTCCAAGGGGTCGCCGCAGGACCAGATCGAGCAGATCCTCGGAGTTCCGGAGGTGGACGCGGCGGTGGATGCGGTGGGATTCGAAGCGCGCGGACACGGCGGTGACGCCGGTCAGGAAGCGCCGGCAACGGTTCTCAACTCGCTCATGGACGTCACCGCAGCAGGCGGTGCGATCGGCATCCCCGGACTGTATGTGACCGGCGATCCGGGCGGCATCGACGAAGCCGCCAAGGTCGGCGCCCTGTCGCTGAGTCTGGGGACCGGCTGGGCCAAGTCGCTGTCCTTCACCACCGGACAGTGCCCGGTGATGCGGTACAACCTGGGACTGATGAAGGCGATCCTGAGCGACAAGGTGCAGATCGCCAAGGCGGTCAACGCCACCGTGATCTCGCTCGACGAAGCCCCACAGGGTTACGCCGACTTCGACAAGGGAGCGGCCAAGAAGTATGTGATCGATCCCAACGGCATGGTCGCCTGACGTTCGTCCGCGTCGATCCCGGCAAGGCGGTCGCCACCTCTTCGTGACGGGGTGGTGATCGCCTTGCCGCTTTTCCGGTCGTCCGACGGCTGTCGTCGGGACACTGAAATCAACGCTGGCGTCGGCGACGACGATTTGCGACGCTGAGCCCATGCAGATCACCGTCCAGCCCGTCGACGAGTCACTCTTCGACGAGGTCCAGACGGTCCTGGGTAGTCGGGGCCAACCAGCCCGCTGCCAGTGCCAGGGCTACCGGATGGGTTGGCACGCACTGCATTCCGGCAACGTGCAGGGTCGTCGCGAATTGCTCCGCGACCAGGTGATGGAGGGTCACGGCCTCGTCGCCCACCTCGACGGGCAACCGGTGGGCTGGTGCTCGTTGGCACCGCGCCCGGACTACGACTACCTCCGCAGGACCACGTGGAACGGGCGACAGGAGGACAAGGACGACCCTGACGTCTGGGCGGTCACCTGTTTCGTGACCCGGGCGGGCTTCCGTCATCGAGGCGTGAGCCGAGCCCTGGTCGGCAGCACCATCGATCTGGCCCGCGATCGCGGAGCGCGGGCGCTCGAGGCCTACCCGATGAAACCCGCCCCCGGAAAGGACATCACCTGGGGCGAAATGCATGTCGGTGCGCTCAGCTCGTTCCTCGATGCTGGATTCCGGGTGGTCCACGTGCCGTCGCTGCGGCGCGCCATCGTCCGCTACGAATACTGATGGGGCAACTGAACTAAGCAGACCGGGCGTCGGCCAGCTCGCCGGACGGACAGGGCGTAGTCGTCCGCATGCAGTGGAACTAGCGAGTGCCTCGTGAACCTGCGGAAACGGTTGGGGTGACGGATTTCAACATCGAAGCGGAACCTTGTCGCCGATACCGGCGATGATGGAGCGATGACGACTTTTTCCCGTACGAAGGAATTCGAAGGCGCGACCTTCGTCAAGGCGAGCTTCAAGGGCGCCACCCTGCGATTCTCCGATGTCAGCGGTGTGACGATGCGCGGCGTCGATGTGGGCGGACTCGACATCGACAGCCACGACCTTTTCTTCGGCAGCCTCTTCGTGAACGGGGTCGACGTGGTGCCGCTCGTGGATGCCGAGCTGGACCGGCAGTTCCCGGGCCGCGAGCTGCAGAAGGCGCAGACGCCCGAAGGCCTGCGCGAGGGTTGGGTCGCTGTGCAATCCGCGTGGCAGACGTCGGTGGCGGGTACGCCGCCCGGCCTGTTCGACGCCCACGTCGAGGACGAGTGGTCCCTGGCTCAGACCTTGCGGCACCTTATCCTGGCGACCGACACGTGGCTCCGCGGTGGGATCTTGCGGATGCAACAGCCGTTCCACGAGATCGGCCTGATCTTCACCGGTGCTGACGAGATGGGCTTCGACATGTCGGTCTTTCGCGTGAACCCGCCAGTGCACGAGGAGATCCTCGCGGTGCGTGCCGAGCGACAGCACATGGTGACGGACTTTCTGGCCAAGGCCACGGCGGAGCTGCTCGCGGAAGAACGCGGGGCCCCCTGGGGCGGCGATGACTGGCATCCCAGCGTCGGTGATTGCGTTCGCGTGATCCTGGAGGAGGAGTGGGCGCACCTGCGCTACATCCGACGGGATCTCGCTCGTCTGCGTTGAGCCAGAAGGAGCCAGCGGATGGGGGTCACACCCGCGGTACCAGGCGGGTGAGTGCCGGCCGGTCGTGGTTGAGACCTTCGTCGAGCGTGGCCAGGAGCGCACCGTCGCGTGTCACTACCAGAGCGGCGAGGTACGCGTCCGTCACCTGACGATGGCCGCGAACGTGGCTCAGGTCAGCGGCGGCGTACGACAGATCATCCGGCCAGAATTCACACCGCGAGTCGGCGTGCAGCGAGCGGCTGACAGCGACAGGCCCCGCAGCTGAGCCAGCTCGACGGCCCGCCGGTGTAGCGCCGGGGGCAGGTCAACTGTGGTTCTGACCATCGCACGGTACCCGCATCAGTCACGATGCAGATCGCTCGACGCCGGGCGCAGCTACACGTTGAAGCGGAACTCGACCACGTCCCCGTCCGCCATCACGTAATCCTTGCCCTCGATGCGGACCTTGCCGGCAGCCTTGGCCGCGGTCATGGATCTGGCGGCCATCAGGTCGTCATAGGAAACGACTTCGGCCTTGATGAAGCCGCGCTCGAAGTCCGAGTGGATGACGCCGGCGGCCTGCGGTGCGGTGGCGCCCTGCTTGATCGTCCAGGCCCGCGACTCCTTCGGCCCTGCCGTTAGGTACGTCTGCAGGCCCAGTGTATGGAAGCCGGCCCGGGCCAACGCGTGCAGACCCGGTTCGTCCTGACCGACCGACGCCAGCAGTTCCAGCGCCGACTCGTCATCCAGTTCGAGCAGCTCGAATTCGACCTTGGCATCGAGGAACACCGAGTCGGCCGGGGCCACCGCGGCGGACAATTCCACGCGACGCTCAGGATCGGTCAGCACACCCTCGTCGGCGTTGAAGACGTAGAGAAACGGCTTGGCCGTGAGCATGGTCAACTCGCGCAGCAGTGGCAGGTCGAGCTTCGCGCGGGCCGAGAAGAGCGTCCGCCCGGAGTCCAGCACCCCGGCTGCCTCCTTCGCCGCGTCCAGCACCGGCTTGCGGTCCTTCGCCGTCCGGGCCTCCTTCTCCAGCCGCGGCAGCGCCTTCTCGAGCGTCTGCATGTCGGCCAGGATCAGCTCGGTGTTCACGGTCTCCACATCGGCGAGCGGATCGACCTTGCCGTCGACGTGGATGACGTCGTCGTCGTCGAACACCCGGACGACCTGGCAGATGGCGTCGGCTTCACGGATGGTGGCGAGGAACTTGTTGCCGAGCCCCGCACCCTCGCTGGCGCCCTTCACGATGCCGGCGATGTCGACGAACGACACCACCGCGGGCACGGTCCGGACCGACTTGAACAGCGTCGCCAACTCGCCGAGCCGCGGATCGGGCAGCGGCACCATCCCCACGTTGGGCTCGATCGTCGCGAACGGATAGTTCGCGGCGAGCACATCGGATCGGGTCAGCGCGTTGAACAGGGTGGACTTGCCGACGTTGGGCAGGCCGACGATGCCGAGGGTGAGACTCACAAGAGTTGAGTCTAGGTCCGCCGAATCTACGGCCTGACCTCTTCAGGTCCCATTCGTCAGCACCGCCCCGGCGACCCACCGGGCGGTTCCGGAGCCTGATGCTGAACTGAGCCGTCGGCCCGGATGCACGTCACGGCTGCAGCTGAGCAGTTTGCCCGGCTGCAGGTCATGGCTCCACCCAGCCGACGGGCGGCTGCCAGCTCGTGCTCCGGTCCGGCTCCTCCGGCATACCAGGACCGCGCAGCACGAACACCACCCAGTTCGCGTCCTCGGTCCACGGGTCGAGGTGCCAGGTGCGGAACCGGTGCTCGACCGTGAGGCCGATGCTGTGCGCATCGCGGTGGAACTGCGATGGCGGGTAGGTCCGATCCGTCGCGAAGCCGGCCACCAACCGGCCACCCGGTTTCAGCAGGCCGGCCAGGACGGCGAGCACCCGGCGCTCGGAACCGGGAGCGAGGTACACCATCACATTGCCCGGGATTGCGATGATGTCGAAGGAGCCCGGCCCACCCGCGGCACGAAGGCTTTCCGTCGTCAGCAGGAGCAGGTCGCTCACCAGATACGTCACCCCGGCGTAGCGCCCGTTGGCAATGGCGATCAGGCCGGCATCCTTGTCCACCCCGATGGCGTGGTGACCCATCCGCTGCAGGCCGGCGGCCACCCGGCCGGTGCCGCACCCGGCGTCCAGCACAGCAGCACCGCGCGGAGCCATTGCATCGATGAACCGGGCCTCGCCGTCGAGATCGATACCGTCGGCTGTCATCCGGTCGAATCGCTCGGTGTAGAACGTCCACCGCTCCCCGACCACCTGCTGCTCCCAGAGCGTCGATGGCGCAGGGCCGAAGTCACTGGGTCCAGTCATGTGCACAAGGTAGGCGGGAACCGTCCCGTCCAAGGTCACCCCGCACTCATAAATGTCACTCGCGCTCACCAACGTTGCCCATCCTGCGACGGCCGGGACCGACATCGCGATGGTGGTGAGCGCGGCAGCACTGTGCGGAGCGCAGTAGACGTTGATGAGCGCAACAGAACGGGAGCGGTATTCGTGACCGGCACTGCCGTGTCCGAAACCCGCCAGCCGTCGGTCCGCGGCGGTGGCACAGTGAACACCATGGATCCCGATCAGGACGCGGCCTACCGCGCCGTACAGACCAGGGACGCACGCTTCGACGGACAGTTCTTCACCGCCGTACGCACCACCGGCATCTACTGCCGACCGGCCTGCCCGGCCCGAACCCCGTTGCGGCGCAACGTCTCCTTCTATCCCACCTCGGCCGCCGCCCAGGCCGCCGGCTACCGCGCCTGCCGTCGTTGCCTGCCGGACGCCGCGCCCGGCTCGCCGGAGTGGAACCTTCGGGCGGACACCGTCGGGGCCGCCATGCGGCTGATCGGCGACGGCACCGTCGACCGGGAAGGTGTTCCGGGACTGGCCGCCCGGCTCGGCTACACGCCGCGGCACCTCGGCCGCATGCTGACGGCGGAGGTCGGAGCACCGCCGCTGGCACTGGCCCGGGCGCGGCGGGCGCACACCGCACGGGTGCTGCTGACCACCACGGCGATGCCGATGGCGGACGTGGCCTTCGCTGCCGGCTTCGCCAGCATCCGCCAGTTCAACGACACGGTGCGCGAGGTCTACGACGCCGACCCGTCGACGTTGCGGGGGTTGCACCGCTCGGCGACACCGGGTTCGGGCACGGTCAGCCTCCGCCTGGCGGTGCGGGCACCGTTCGCGGCCGACGCGCTGCTGGACTTCCTCGCCATCCACGCGGTGCCCGGTGTCGAGTACGTCCAGGACCGGACCTACGGCCGGACACTGGCGCTGCCGGCTGGCATGGGCGCCGTGCGGTTGGCATTTCCGGCGCCTGGAGCATCCCCGGTGGTACTGGCGACGCTGTGGCTCGAGCACCTGTCGGACCTGGTGCCGGCGGTCGACCGGTGCCGCCGGCTGCTGGACGCCGACGCCGACCCGGTGCGCGTCGACGAACTGCTCGCTGCCGATCAACTGCTGCGGACGTCGGTGCGCTCGTGTCCGGGCCTGCGCATCCCCGGCGCGGTCGACGGGCCGGAGATGTTGCTGCGGGCCATCTTCGGCCAGCAGATCTCGGTGGCGGCGGCCACCACGATGATCGGCCGGCTGGCCGCGGTGGCCGGCCGGCCGCTGACCGGGCCGAGCGACGCCGCCGAGTTCGACTCCCGCCTCACCCACCTGTTCCCGGCGCCCGCCGACCTGGCGCAGCTGCAGCAATCCGACATCCCCGGGCCGAAACGGCGGTTCGACACCATCGCGGCCACCAGTGCCGCCATCGCCACCGGCGACCTGGTCATCGACGCCGGACGGCGGGCCGCCGAGCTGTCGCGGGATCTGGTGGCGCTGCCCGGCATCGGGCCGTGGACCGCGCAGTACGTGTGTCTGCGGGTGCTGGGCGACCCGGACGTGCTGATGACCGGCGACCTGGTGCTCCGGCAGGGCGCGGCCCGGCTGGGCATCCCGGACGCGCCGGCGCTGCTGACCGAGCACGCCCGACAGTGGAGCCCGTTCCGCTCCTACGCTGCCCTCCACCTGTGGCGAGCCACCGGCGCGACGATCCGACCGACCTCTATCGCACCCCCGACCGCGGCATCCGCGGCGACCCATGGCGCTCAGGCGCCCCCGGCTCAGAAGGGCATCGCATGACCACCGCTCGAGTTGCCACCATCTCCACCCCGATCGGCCCGTTCACCATGATCGCGACCGACTCCGACCTGCCTACCGTGCTGGCCGCCGGGTGGACCGACGACCCTGCGCTGCTGCTGGCGGTGATCGCCCCGGCCCTGCGTCCCGCCGCCATCGTTCGGGTAGCCAGCATTCCGCAGGTCACCGACGCCGCCGTGGCCTATCACGACGGGGAATTCGCGGCCGTTGACGGGATTGGCGTCGAGCAGTCGTCAGGCATTTTTCTCCAGCACGCCTGGGACATCCTGCGCAAGGTGGAACCGGGGCACCCGGTGACCTACAGCGAGTTCGCCGCGCTGGCCGGCCGGCCGGCGGCGGTCCGCGCGGCGGCGACAGCCTGTGCCCGCAACGCCGCGGCGCTGTTCGTGCCCTGCCACCGGGTCATCCGGACCGACGGATCACTCGGCGGGTTCCGCTGGGGACTTCCGGTCAAGCGGTGGCTGCTCGAGCACGAACTGGAGCCCGCGCCGACGCTGCGTTGACCGCAGCTGGGTTGACCGCGGCCGGCTCCGGTCAGCCGGCGGGGGCGGTCGTCACACCGGCCAGCACCGCGTCGTAGCGGTCCAGCACCAGCTGCGCCATGGCGGTCCCCAGCGGCGGTGTGACGAGAACGTCGCGAGCGGCCGCCCGCCGGATCACCTGATCCAGCAGCAGGCCCGGCGCCAGGAACAGCGAGACCACCGCCGGAGGGTTCGTCCACGGCTCGGCGAGCGCATCGGCCGCGCGCGGTGCTGCGGTCGCGAACACCGCTCGCACTCCGCCGGGCCGGACGGCGGACCAGCGGTCGGCGAGGTCGTGCACCGCCTGATTCGCGACGGCGTCGGAGGTACCCACCGCCAGTAGCAGGATGTCCTGTCCGGCCTGCACACCGGCCCGGTCCGCGGCGTCCTGGAGAGCCGCCAGCACCGCTGGGCCGAGCCCGAGGATGTCACCCGCCAACAGCGCGACGCCGCTGCTCTCGGCCGCCGCGCTGACCGCCTCGGGAACGTCCACCCGAGCATGGAAGGCCTGAGCGAACAGCAACGGCACCACGACCGCGCGGTGGGTGTCGAGCGCCGACACCGCCTCGGTCAGGTCGGGCGCCGACAGGTCCAGGAACGCCGACGACGTGGGCAGCCCGGGCCGTAGTTCGGCCACCGCCTGCATCAGCTCGGCGATCGCCTGCGCCGCCCGGGGATCACGGCTGCCGTGTGCAAGCCCGATCAGCGGTGGCAGAGGTGGTGCCGGCGGGTTCGTCACCTGGCCCAGGATAGGGCGCGACCCGACCGCCGTCATCGTGCCGGGCGCGCCAGGCCCCGGGTGGACAGGATCCGCCGTTCCACCGGGCGGAAGAACACCAGCTCGATGCCGATGCCGACGATGAAGATCAGGATCAGCGCGGTGTACATCGTCGGCGGATCCTGCAGGTCACGGCCCTGCTGCATCAGCTGACCGAGGCCCAGCCCGAGTTTGGACGAGGTGGCGATCAGCTCGGCGGCCATCAGCGACCGCCAGGAGAACGCCCAGCCCTGCCGCAACCCGGACAGGTAGCCCGGCAGCGACGCCGGGATCAGCACGTCCTTCATCAGGCCGAACTGCCCCAGGCCGAGCACCTTCCCGACCCTGGTGAGCAGCGGCGGCACCTGGTCCATGCCGCTGATCAGCCCGTTGGCGATGGACGGCACCGCACCGAGCAGCACCACGGCGTAGATGGCGCCGTTGGACAGGCCGAACCACAGCACCGCCATCGGCACCCAGGAGACTGACGGCAACGACTGCAGTCCGGTCAGCAGTGGGCCGACCGACGCCCGCAACCACCGGAAGCGG
>CAXSEW010000103.1:0-9942 GCA_964236185.1 uncultured Nakamurella sp.
CAGCACGGCACCGATGGAACCGCCCATGGCCTCGACGTCCTCGTCGGTGTAGCCGAGCATCTCCGGGATCGACCGGTTCGTCCACAGCACGGACCGGGACGCGAAGTCCCACACCGAGATGATGTCCGGTGAGGCGGCGAACACCGCCTGCTGGAAGGCCTGCGCCGCAATCTGATCGGTGACGTCGGCGATCGCGCCGCTGATGCGGACCGGCCGTCCGCCCTCGTACTGCGCCTCGCCGCGCGTCTCGATCCACCGCAGCGCCCCGTCACCGCTCCGGGTGATCCGGTACCGGCCACGAAACGGTGCGCCGGTTCGGGCGCAGGCCTCGACCCCGGCGTTGATGTCGGCGCGATCATCGGGATGGATGCAGTCGAGCGCGCTCGAGTAGTCGCCGTCGAACTGGTCCGGGTCGAGTCCGTACAGTTCGAACAACCCGGCCGACCAGTTGACCTCCTCGGTCAGCAGGTCCAGCTCCCACGAGCCGACCCGCCCGATGGATTCCGCGTCGCGGAGCCGACGGTGTTCCTCGGCCAGTACGTGTTCGTGCTCTTTCCGGGCGGTGATGTCCTGGACCTGGATGATGATCTGCAGAGGTACACCGTCCTGGCCCCGCACCAGCGCCGCCGACTTGGTCCCCCAGACGACGGCGCCGCTGCCGGTGATGAAGCGCTTGTCAAGGGTGTACGAGGACTGCTCACCGGCGATCAGCCGGGCCATCGCGACACTGTCTGCGGCCACGTCGTCGGGATGGGTGATGTCGGCCGTGGACATCAGCATCAGTTGCTCGGCGGGGTATCCGATGAACGCGCACATCGCCGGATTGACCTGATGGGCGCCACCGTCCAGCGCGATCAGGATCAACGGTGTCGGGCCGTGCTCGAAGCCGAGCCGGAACCGTTCCTCCGACTCCCGCAGCGCCCGTGTGGCCCGCCTCATGTCGGTCACATCCTGGGTGAAACCCATTCCGGCGATGATCCCGCCGGCGGCGTCCCGGAGCGGACCCAGCCGCTGGAGGAAGATGCGGCCCTGGTAGGGCACGTCCATGCTGGATTCCAGGCCGGCCAACGCCTGCCGGTACAGCGGCTCGATGACGGCTACCACCTCGGGTGGGAACACCTCGAAGATGGTGTTGCCCTCCAACATCTCCCGCGACAAGCCCACCTCGGCCAGACCCAGACCCCCGGCAGAGACAAACCGCAGGTCGGCATCGAAGACGATGATCGCGCCCTGCGGAAAACTGCCCACGATCGGATGGGAGCCGGCCCACCGCAGCACGGCCATGGCCTCCGCGGCCGCGTCCACCGACGACGGGTCGAGGGCGCTGGTCACGCCACATCGACCGCAGGCGTGCGCCCCACGGCCGCAGACGTGCGGTCCATGTTTCGACGCAGAGAGATGGTGGTCACGGCAACCATCGCGGGCCCCCCGATCAGCGAGCCGACGGAAGGGCCGCGGCTCTACACCGCATAGAACCCTTAGTAATCGCGAACTTACCAGGCGTGGTTTTCGCGCGAGAGGTTTCGACCTTTTCCACCGCAGGCCGCCTCGATCACCCCGCGCCGTTCGGTGCACCGGCATCACCGTCGGACGGCGACCTACCGGGCGGCCGCCGGGTGCTGGGACGCCGCTGCCGGGGCGCCGAGCTCGGCGAGGGTGAGCAGGTGCGCCGGCTCCGGATCGAGGGCGACCGTGCCGGTGACGTGCAGGTCGGCGTCGACGTGCAGCAACTCGGCCGGTTGCAACAGCCGCCACCCGGGGCCCGAGTCCATCCGCTCACTGGCGACGATCACCGCGGGATTTCCCGCCAGGGCTCCGGATCGGGCGTGGATGCGGTCGCTACTGGCGTCCAGCTCGCTGCCGGCTGCCGAACGCTCCAACACGAACAGCTCGTGACTCGCCGGGTAGCGCAGCGCCCAAAGATCGGTGGCCGTGGTCATGATGACGTTGACGGCGTAGAGCGGCAGATTCCGTCCGACCCAGTCGACGGCCGCCACCAGCCCGGCCTCCACATCGCCGTCGTGGGCGGTGATCTCGGCGGTGATCAGGGCGAACACCCGCTCGCTGTCGGTCTGGCCGTGGACCAGCTCGGCCACCCCGAACTCGGCCAGCCTGGCCTCGAGAAGATCCAACCCGAAGACCACGCCGTTGTGCGCGAACATGCGTTCCTGCATGAGGAACGGGTGGGTGTTCGGAACGGTCATGCCGCCGGTGCTGGCGTACCGGACGTGGGCCAGGAAGGTTGTCCCGCGCAGCTCGTGGGCGGCCGTGGCGAATTCCGAATCCTGCCAGGCGGCGATCGGCTGCTTGGTCAGCGTCGGTACGCCGCCCCGCCCGAAGGCGCCGATCCCGGCTCCGTCCGGGTTGGCGTGGCTCTGGAACTCCAGGCTGTCCGGGGCGTCGAGCAGCCAGAAGGTGGCCGGCACGCACTCACGCCCGGCATGCAGGCCGAACAGTCGGCACATCGGCGATCAACTCCTCTACGAGAGCGTCGGGCGGATGGCTCCGAACCGAGGAGTGCATAGTGTCCGATCATGGCCCTTCATTCCGGCTCCGGCCCCAGTCTCCGCGCATCCATCCCGGGGCACGGCATCTCCAACGCAATGGTCACCGAGGCGAACCCGGCTCTCGGCGAGCGGCTCGAGCCGCCGAAGAGCCGGCTGGCCCAGCAATCCGTGCCCGCCGATGTGGCGTACCAGCTCATCCAGGACGAGCTGCTCTTGGACGGCAGCGCCCGGCTCAACCTGGCTACCTTCGTCACCACCTGGATGGAGCCGCACGCCCGGCAGCTGATGAACGACACCGTCGACAAGAACATGATCGACAAGGACGAGTATCCCCAGACGGCTGAACTGGAGCGCCGCTGCGTGGCGATCCTGGCCGACCTGTGGCACGCCCCGGCCGCGGAGTCGGCCACCGGCTGCTCCACGACCGGTTCCAGCGAGGCCTGCATGCTGGCCGGGCTGGCTCTGCAACGGCGCTGGGCAGCCCGGGTGAACGATCGCGCCCGCCGCCCGAATCTGGTGATGGGGGCCAACGTCCAGGTCTGCTGGGAGAAGTTCTGCCGCTACTGGGATGTCGAGCCCCGGATGGTGCCGATGTCGGGAGACCGGTTCCATCTCGATGCCGCGGAGGCGGTCGCCAGATGCGACCAAGACACCATCGGGGTGGTCGCCATTCTCGGCTCCACTTTCGACGGCAGCTACGAGCCGGTCGCCGAAATCGCTGCCGCGCTGGACGAACTGGCCCGAAGCGGCGGTCCCGATGTGCCGATCCACGTCGACGGCGCGTCCGGCGCGATGATCGCGCCGTTCCTGGACCAGGACCTGGTGTGGGACTTCCAGCTCCCGCGGGTGGCCTCGATCAACACGTCAGGGCACAAGTACGGGCTCGTCTACCCGGGGGTCGGCTGGGTGCTCTGGCGGGACAGCGAGGCGCTACCCGCCGAGCTGATCTTCAACGTCAACTATCTGGGCGGCAACATGCCGACGTTCGCGCTGAACTTCTCCCGGCCGGGTTCGGAAGTCGTCGCCCAGTACTACAACTTCTTCCGGCTGGGTTTCACCGGCTACCAGCAGGTGCAGCAGGCGACCAGGGACGTGGCGACCGGGCTGGCGGACTCGGTGGACGCCATGCCGGAGTTCCGGCTGCTGTCCCGAGGCGACCAGTTACCGGTGTTCGCCTTCACCACCACCGACGCCGCGGGCAACTGGGATGTGTTCGCCCTGTCCAGAGCGCTGCGCGAGCGCGGCTGGCAGGTGCCGGCCTACTCGTTCCCCGCCGACCGCGAGGACCTGGCGGTCTGCCGCATCGTCTGCCGGAACGGTTTCAGCAGGGACCTGGCGAGTGTCTTCCTGGCCGATCTACATGCGGCCGTCGAGCAGCTAGGCGCCGATTCACGCCCGGGCGCGGCCACTGGACCGTCCGGTTTCCGGCACTGACTCGATAATCTCGTGACTCGCTCGCTCTGGCGCGTAATCCAGGCAGGTATGCGGCGGCCCCGACGCCGCACCAGCAAAAACGTAGTGATCTGAATGTCGTAGGACTATCGCTGACCGGGCAGAACGTCAGCGTCACCCCAGCAGGCCCAGCAATTCGGCCGTCGCGGCCGCGGCCGGCAATGCCGCACCGTCGATGCTGGTCACCGGCGCCAGCAGGCGCACGCTGGAGGCCAGCCACACGCCGTCGGCCGCGGTCAGGTCGGCGGGGAACAGCGGCCGGCGATCGGTCGTCCAGCCGGCGCCCGCGGCCGCTGCGAACAACCGGTCGACGGTGATCCCGGCCAGTACCCCGGCCGGCGGCGGCGTCACCAGGGTGCGGCCGCGGGCCACCACCACCGTGGCGGTCGGCGCCTCCAGCACCGTGCCGTCGGCGCCCACGAAGATGACGTCGTCGGCGTCGTGGGCGGCGGCGTAGCGCAGCGCTGCCATGTTGATCGAGTAGGACAGCGTCTTGGCGCCGGCGAGCAGCCACGGGGAGGCCACCGCGGCCGACCCGGTGAAGCCGCGGTCCAGCAGCAACACCCGCACACCGGCGGTCCGCTGCGCGACGGCGGTCGGGGACACGGCCGAGCCGGTGACGTAGCAGGTAGGGCGGCCGTGTTCCGGGCCCCGGGTGGCGATCAGCCGGAGCACCATGTCACCGCCCGCCCGACCACCCGGGTCACCGCCCGCCCGACCACCCGGCCGACCACCCGGGTCACCACCGGTCCAGCCGGCCAGCACCGCCGCAATGCCCCGGCGCCAGTCGGCCGCCGCCGGCAGCTCGAGTTCCGTCATCGCTGCCGAGCGATCCAGGCGGGCCAGGTGTTCGTCGAGGTCACGCGGCTCACCGCACACCACCAGCGTGGTCTCGAACACGCCGTCACCGCGGACCACACCGGCGTCGTCGGGGCGCAGCAGCGGCTGGTCAGCCGGCACCAGCCGGCCGTCGAGCAGGCCGATCAGCATGGTCGGGCGCGGATCGGGCCCGGGCACGGACGCGGGTACGGCGGTGGAACCCAGCAGGTCGGTCACCTGCACCAGGGTAGGGCGCCTACAGCTTGCGGAGCCGCAACTTGGTGACGGCGTGGTCAGGTCCCTTGGTCAGCACCAGGTTCGCCCGGCCCCTGGTCGGCAGGATGTTGTCCACCAGGTTGGGCAGGTTGATGGTGTCCCAGAACTCGCCCGCGAGCTGGACCGCCCGCTCGTCACTGACCGAGGCGAACCGGCTGAAGAACGAGTCGGGATCGGCGCCCGCGGTCTCCCGGAGCGAGAGGAAACGGTCGACGTACCAGCGCTTGATGTCCGCGGTCTCGGCGTCGACGTAGATCGAGAAGTCGAAGAAGTCGCTGACGGCCAGCGCGCTGCGGCCGTCCTCGTCGACCCGGGCCGGCTGGAGCACGTTCAGACCCTCGACGATCAGCACGTCCGGCCGGTGCACCACCACCTGCTCGTCGGTCAGGATGTCGTAGGTGAGGTGGTCGTACTTCGGCGCGCTCACCTGCGCTGCCCCCGACTTGACCTCGGCCACGAAGCGCATCAGTGCCCGGCGGTCGTAGGAATCCGGAAAGCCCTTGCGCGCCATCAGCCCGCGCTCTTCCAGGACCGCGTTCGGATAGAGGAAGCCGTCGGTCGTCACCAGTTCCACCCGTGGCGTGTCCGGCCAGCGGGCCAGCATCTCCCTCAGCACCCGGGCGGTGGTCGACTTGCCCACGGCCACCGACCCGGCGACCCCGATGACGAACGGCGTCCGCGAGGCCTGCTCGCCGAGGAACGTGGAGGTGACCCGGTGCAGCGCGCCGGTGCCGGCCACGTACAGGTTGAGCAGTCGGGACAACGGCCGGTAGATGGTGTCGACCTCGGCCAGGTCGATCGGGTCACCCAACCCGGACACCCGCTCCAGTTCTTGCTCGGTCATCGGTAACGGCGTGCTGCGGGCCAACGACGCCCACTGGGTGCGGTCGAGTTCCACATAGGGCGTCACACCGGCCCCACCGAAGACGGGACCGGGAAGTAGGTCGGTCATCGAGCCTCCGGCGAAGGGGCCGACCACGTTGTCACCAGGCATGATCTTCAAATCATGCCGCCCCAGCGCCGGTGCGGCCCACTGAGCGGGTGTGACCTGCCGCACCGGACTGACCCGCCGTTCGGGTCGGCGGGGCAGGCCGGGGTCGGCGGGGCAGGCAAGCGGGCGCAGTCGCGCGCAAGGGCGCCGTCGGTCCCGGCGCCTACCATGGACGGGTGGCTCCTGATCCGATTCCCGCAGCACCGATCTACCGTTCTCCACTACTTTCCTTCCCCGGCGCGGTAGGCGCGGAAGGACCCGACGCCGGCGTCGCCTGGCACTACGGCGACCCGGTCGGCGAACAGCGCGCAGCGGTGCGTTCGGCCGCGCTGCTCGACCTGTCGCATCGTGGCGTCATCGCCGTCTCGGGAGTGGATCGGCTGACCTGGCTGAACACCCTGACCAGCCAGCTGCTGACCGAGCTGCCCGGCGGCCGCAGCACCCAGGCGTTGATCCTTTCGCCCAACGGTCACGTCGAGCACCACTTCTGGGTGTCCGAGCTCGATGGCGTCACCTACCTCGACACCGAACCGGCGACCGCCGCGAGCCTGCTGAAGTACCTGCAGATGATGGTGTTCTGGTCGAAGATCGAGGTGGCGGAAGCAGAGCTGGCGCAACTGCGCCTGATCGGACCGCGGACCGGCGACCTCACCGCCGGTCTGGTCCCGCTGGACCTCGCTCCCGGCGCTGCCGTCACACTCGCCGACGGCGGCTTCGCCCGTCGCACCGACGAAGGGCTCGACTTCTTCGTGCCCCGGTCCCTCCTGGCTGCGCGGGCCGCGGCGCTGCGCACGGCCGGCGCCGTCCCCGCGGGCAGCTGGGCGTCGCAGGCACTTCGCATCCCCAGCCGGACGCCGCGACTGGGCCTGGACACCGACGAGCGGACCATCCCCAACGAAGTCAACTGGCTGACCAGCGCCGTGCACCTGCACAAGGGTTGCTACCGCGGCCAGGAGACGGTGGCCCGGGTGCACAACCTCGGCCGGCCGCCCCGCCGGCTGGTGATGCTCAATCTCGACGGGTCGGCGGACCGGCTGCCCGAGACCGGCAGCCAGGTGACCACGGCGGACGGCCGCGTCGTCGGTTGGGTCGGGTCGGTGGCGCACCACCACGAGGACGGACCGATCGCGCTGGCCATGGTGAAGCGCTCTCTGCCGGCCGGTACGCCACTGTTCGCCGACGGCGTGGACGCCGCGGTCGATCCGGACGACGAGGTCGACGACGCCCCGGCCGGGCCGCCGCAGTCGGCTGTCGACCGTCGCGCCTTCACCGACATCCGCCGCCGGTGACCGCGACGTACCCGGCGGCGCCGGCCGGCGCGCAGCGACCGCTGCCCGACCCGGTCGCCCCGGAGCTGGCCGCACCGGAGCCGATGGCGTCAGAACCGGTGGCCGGCCCGCTCGTCGACCTCGACGAGATCCGGGACGCGGCGGAGCGGATCGCCGGCGTCGCCGTCCGCACTCCGCTGCTCGCCTCGCCGTGGCCCGGTCTCTGGCTCAAACCCGAAGGCCTGCAGCCGATCGGCGCCTTCAAGATCCGCGGCGCGATGACCGCCATGTCGCGGTTGGCGCCGGAGGTGCGCGCCCGCGGCGTGATCGCGCACTCCTCGGGCAACCATGCGCAGGCGGTCGCGTACGCCGCCAAGGTGTTCGGCGTCGACGCCTACATCGTCATCCCGGAGAACGCGCCCGCCAAGAAGATCGACGCAACCCGGGCCCTGGGCGCCACGGTCGAGCTGGTGCCGGTCGCGCAGCGGTTCAGCCGCCCGCTGGAACTGGCCGCCCAGACCGGTCAGGCGGTGATTGCGCCGTTCGACGACCGCAACGTGATTGCCGGGCAGGGCACCATCGGGCTCGAGATCGCGCAGGACGCCGGACAGTGCGGCGGACGGCTGCGCACCGTGCTGGTGCCGGTGTCCGGCGGCGGCCTGATCTCCGGCATCGCGGCGGCGCTGGCAGCACTGCTGCCGGACGTCAGGGTGATCGGTGTGGAACCCGAACTGGCCGGCGACGCGGCCGAATCGCTGCGGGCCGGCGAGCGGCGGGCCTGGGCGCCGGCGGACACCGCCAGGACCATCGCCGACGGCCTGCGCACCTTCAGTGTCGGCCTGCTGCCGTGGGAGCACATCCGAATGCAGGTGCACGACATCATCACGGTCACCGAGGCGGAGATCATCGACGCCACCCGTCAGTTGGCGCTGCAGGCACGACTGATCGCGGAACCGTCGGGTGCGGTGGCCACCGCGGCCTGGCTGCACCACCGGGATGCGCTGCCCGACGGCGATGCGGTGGCGATCGTGTCCGGCGCCAACGTCGATCCGGACGTGTTCCGCATGGTGCTCGATGGGTGACGCGCCCGACCGCCCCGGTGCGCTCATCACCGGCACGCTGATCACCGTCGCGCCGGCGGCCGGTCCGATCGGGCACCTGCTGCGCACCGCCATCGACGCGGAACAGGTCGGCGCGGCCCGGTTGCACCTGCCGACCGACCAGCCCGACCTGATGGTGGCGGTCTCGGCGCTCCGCGAGCAGACCGCGCTGGTGCTGACCTGCGACGTGCCGGTGCAGGGCGCGGAGGTGATCGCCTCCGACTACGTCGACGCGGAGGTAAAGGAGAGCTCCGACCTGCCCGCGGTGGTGACCGAGGTGGCGCGGCTGGTCGCGGCGCATCCCGGCGGTGTCGGCGTGCACGGGCGCGGCACTGCGGCGCTGCCGGTGCTGCTCGCCGCCCTCGCCGCAGGTGGTCACCTCGTCGTCGCCGCCCCCGAACCCGATCCCGCTGCCGGTGGCCGCAGCGGGCGGGACCACGTCGCGCTGGTGGCCAGGGCGAGTGGGCTGGCCCGGATCGCCGGCCGGCCACCGCTGCCGGCGCCGGCCGCCCGCACGCTGCTGGGTCTGGCCTGACCTACGCTGCTCCCCGACCGGTACTGCGCGACCCGCCCAGCGGTCCCCGAGCGCTTCCCTCCCGATAGCAAGGACTCCCTGCAGCATGAACAGCACTGGTCAGACCCCCGTCGAACTGGTCCGGGTGATCCGGTCCGGATTCCACGAAGGCAGCCACTACGGCGCCGTGGTGGTGATCGGCGCCGACGGGTCGGTCGAGCAGGCCCGCGGCCCGGTCGACGCACCGGTCTTCCCGCGCTCGTCGAGCAAGCCGTTCCAGGCGGTCGCCATGCTGGCCGCCGGGGCGGACCTGGCCGGTGCGGACCTGGCGCTGGCGTCCGCGTCGCACTCCGGCGAGGCGATGCATACCGAGCGGGTGGCGCTGCTGCTCGGCCGGGCCGGCCTGACCGAGGACGACCTGGGTTGCCCGCCGGCCCTGCCGATGGACGAGCCCACCCGTAACGAGGTGATCCGGGCGGGCGGCGGACCCCGGCGGCTGTACATGAACTGCTCGGGCAAGCACGCCGGCATGCTGACCGCCTGCCTCGCGCAGGGCTGGGACACCTCCTCCTACCTGGATCCCGCACACCCGCTGCAGGTGTCGGTCAGCGACCAGATCACCCGGCTGGCCGGCGAGGCACCCACCGCGGTCGGGGTCGACGGGTGCGGCGCGCCGCTGTACGCGATCTCGCTCACGGCACTGGCCAGGGGTTTCGGCCGCGCGAACGCCGCCGCCGCCGGCCACGAGCACACGGTCACCGCGGCCATGCGCAGTCACCCGGAGATGGTGGGCGGCACCGGCCGCGAGGACACCCGGCTGATGCAGGCCCATCCCGGCCTGCTGGTGAAGGGCGGTGCCGAGGGCGTGCACTGCGCCGCGCTGCCCGACGGCCGCACGGTGGCGGTGAAGATCACCGATGGCGGTGACCGGGCCCGCATGCCGGTGCTGGTGGCCGGACTCCGGCTGCTCGGCCTGGAGTCCGCGCTGCTCGACGAACTCGGTACCGGCGTGGTG
>CAXSEW010000104.1:0-9902 GCA_964236185.1 uncultured Nakamurella sp.
CCGCGGGTGGTCGTTCCCCACCTACGTCGGCAACACCAAGCACCTCGCCGGCGGAGCTGTGGAGGGCTCCGCGGCGGGACTCGGACCGGGCGGACACGGCTGGCGCCGCCCCGTAGTGGCACGGCGATCAGCACGGCTTGAGTATTCGCACCTTGATCGACCGCCGCCGAGTTGTTGTGCGTAACCAATCCTGATGACGTTCGCGCCGATACCACCGGGTTCCAACCAGCGCGGCGCCGCGTGGGGCCACTGCGAGGGCGGCTGCACCTTCACGACCACCCTGCTGCGCTGCGACCCCAGGGCAGACGCGGCGCAGGAAGAGATCGGCCACATCCTCCACGAAGCCGGTCTGGCCTACGCCGACCTTCCACGTTCGTCGCGACTGGCCTGGACGTAGTGAAGGCGGCCTTACCAAGCGACAACGATCAGGGGATCCGGGCGGTGCCGACTGGCTCCTCGACGGCTTGTACAAGCGTCGGCCGTCGCACCGGGCGACCGCCCGGTGCGCAGATGCCAGAATAACCTTTTGTAGGCGGCGCAGTCGTGAACCAGTTCTCCGTAGTTCAGGTTTTGTCGATGCGGCGGAGCACCGACCACAGCGCTGCCAGGGCGAGCAGGTTGGCGGCGATGATCACCTCCATGGCCAGGGTGATGCTGTGGTCGTAAGCCAGGCCAAGAATTGATCCAGCGACGAGTAGTCCGAGGCCACGAACAAGGGCGAGCCAGCCGAAGGCTGCGGCTCGTGCGGTGGAGGGGACTAGTTGGGTGACGACGGCTTTGATGGTGGAGTCCAGGATGCCGTTGACGATGCCCCAGATCGCCACTCCTACCCAGATCAGCAGAGCGTGGTGGGTGAAGGCGATCGCGGTGAACGCCGCCGCGATCGGCACGACGAGCAGCACTTTCGGGCCGCGTAGGTCATAGACCCGGCCCATCGCCAGGCCGCTGAGTCCGTCGACGAGCATGGCCACGGCGAACAGCACGGGGATTTGGGCTTCGGTGAGGAGCCCCTGGGTTTGGGCGTGGAAGGCCAGCAACGGAAACGACGCGATACCGCAGGACAGCACGGCAACAGCGGCGACGTACTGCCACAACAACGGCGGCAATGCCGGCCGTCGGCGGCTTTCGCGGTGAGTCGGATCATTGAGGGCACCGGGTGAGGACGCTGCGGCGGGGTGGTTTCCCGCAAGGTCCAGGTCTGGGGTTTCGTAGGCGGCGGGGTCGGGGACCCGGCGGCAGAGCCAGAGCAGTAGCACCAGCACCAGGATGCCGGGGACGAGGAGTACGGCGAAAGCGAGTCGGTAGTCTCCGGCGTGCCAGGACAACACGGCGGCCAGCAGCAGCGGTCCGAGCATCGCGCCGAACTGGTCCATCGCCTGGTGGACGCCGAACGCTGTCCCCCGCCCGGTCTGGGTGGAGGCGTGGGAGAGCAACGTGTCCTTCGCGGGCGAGCGGACAGCTTTGCCGAGGCGTTCAGTGCCGTACAGCAGCAATGCCGGCGCCAGCAGGTGGGTCACGCCGATCAGCGGCACGCTGATCACGGTCAGGGCGTAGCCGGTGATCGTCCAAGCCCAGTAGTGCCGGGTGCGGGTCACCAGGTAACCGGAGACCACCCGCAAGCCGTAGCCGATGAACTCCCCGGCCCCGGCCGCAACACCGACAATCACCGCTGATGCGCCCAGGGTCGCCAGGTACGGCCCGATGATGCTCCGCGCACCCTCGTAGACCATGTCGGCGAACAAGCTGACCAGGCCGAAGGACACGATGAAATGCCACGGCCGCATCCGCGGTCCCGCTGTGACGGGAGGGTTGACCGGTGCTGTCATCGTGCTGGTGTTCCTATCTCGGGGGGGAGCCGGGCTCTCTGGGGGACGAGGCCCGATTGACGGGGGCTTCCGTGCCGGAGGCGATGCGTTTGCGGTCCTGCTGCGTTCGGCCACGAACTCGCTGGTCGCGGGCCACGCCACGGACCGACCGGCGGCGTCCCCACACACGCGACGAGCGACCCTTCGGTTGAGTTTGCGCCGGGACTGGATGTGCGGTGGCTGCTACTAGTGGGATCCGTGGTTGTAAGCGGATTGGGCAAGTTCGAAGAGGTGCTCGGTGTGGTGGGTGGCGACGAATGTGGCCAGAGCGGTCGCGGCCAGCAGGCTGAACAGGACCGCCAGGTGCCAGGGGGACAGTGCCGGCGACGGTCGCCGTAGCGCGCCGATCCGGGTGGCGACGTCGGTGGCGGCGGCAGCCAGCACGATGCCGCGAGCGACAACGATGCTTCGGGTTTGGTCGGTTGATGCTCGGGTGAGCGCGTCGGCGACGGTGTCGCGGCGACAGGTGCCGGTGGCGTCTTCATCGGCCCACCGTTCGCAGGCGAAGCCGACGGCCGCGGGGAGCCGGTGCAACAGCGGGTTCGCCGCTGCCGAGATGCTGGTGATGCTCTGGTGCAGGTGATGACGGTGCACCAGGTGGGAACGCTCATGAGCCAGCACCGCGCGGCGCTGGCTGGCATCGAGCGCACGGAGCAGGCCGGTGGACAGCACGATCCGCCCGGGCCGACCCGGCACGGCCAGCGCCTGTAGGCCGGGGTCATCTAGGACGACGAGTTCCCCGCCGGGAGCGGTCAGGGCCGCCGCCAGCTGGTAGGCCTCCCGCAGTGCCGCTACCCGCCGCCAACTCGCCAGCGCGGTGCGGGCCGCGAGAACCATCACCGCCACAAGCGCGATGACGGCGACCGGGGTCCAGACGGCGCCGCCGTGCCGCAAGGTCTGATCCGACCAGTGTCCACTCCGAGCCAGTCGCGGGTTCTGGGCAAGGAAGGTGAATCCGACCAGCGCAAGACAGACGGTGGATCCGATTGCGGCAAGCAGGCTGCCAATGCTCAGCAGCCAGGTCGCTGGTGCCGGAGGGAGTCGTCGGCTCAACGCGGGGGCGCTGACGGCGAACAGGACGGCGCACAGCAGCGGCAAATACACCGATAATTCCATCTGCCTCTTAACCCCTCTCGGCGGATCGGTGCAGCAGCGCGGCCACCGTTGACTCATCTTCCGGGGTGAGACTGCCCAGGAAGCGGGTGAGGACCGCGGCGTGATCTCCGCCGCGGTCGAGCATGGCGCGCATGCGTTGGGCGGCCAGGCCCGCCTCGTCCAGGACCGGGGTGTAGGCGTGGGCCCGCCCGGCGAGTTCCCGATGCACCGCACCTTTGACGTGCAACCTGACCAGGATGGTCTGCACGGTGTTGTAGGCCAGCTCACTACCCAGCGCCGCTGCCACATCCCCGGCCGTCAGTGGGCCCTCGGCTGCCCACAAAGCGGCCAGCACTTCTGATTCCAAGCTGCCCGCGGCGCGACCCTTGCTCACGGTGCCTCCGATGTCTGCATGCGTCATGGACTATTGGTCCTACGGTACCGTAGGACCAATAGTCCTACATGAACGTAGGACTAGAGCGGACGGGGTTACGAGTTGGCCGGCATACTGCGCATTCACTGCTGCTCAGCTGACGGGCGGCCGACGGCACCGGCATCGCCCGCGATGAGCTCAGAGGTCGCCCGGTGGGCGCCGGGTGGGCGGCGGTGAATGTGTTGGACCCGCATTCGCTGTTGTCGGCGTTCGGACCCATCGGGATCGGGGTAGAGCTGTTCGCCGAGACCGGTCTACTGGTCGGGTTTGTCCTCCCCGGGGACTCGTTGCTCTTCACCGCCGGGGTGCTCTGCGACGCCGCCGGCTCCTCGTTGCACCTGCCGCTGGGCTGGGTGCTCATCACGGCGGCTCTTAGCGCGTGTCTGGGTGCGCAGGTCGGGTACTTGATCGGCCGGCGGGCCGGCCCGGCACTGTTCGACAGGGCTGACCGAAAGCGGCTACGTCGGGGCCGGGACCGGGCCGAGATCTACCTGGCCCGCTACGGCTACGGCCGGGCGATCGTGCTGGACCGCTTCATCCCAGTGGTCCGCACCGTCCTCAACCCGCTGGCCGGGATGGTTCACGTCCCGGCCCGTGTGCTCACCCTGTGGCAGATCGTCGACGGCCTGGTGTGGTCGGTCGGAGTAGTGCGCGCCGGTTTCTCGATGCGCTCGCACATCCGCAACGTCGACCGCTACCTGCTGCCCATCGTCCCGCTGATCGTGGTGGTATCGCTGATCCCCGTTGCCCTCGAGGTGCTCCGGGCCCGCCGGGGCGGGACATCGGCGTGAGTTTCCTGAGTTCGACCGTCGGTCACATCCTCAAACTGCACGGCCTGGAGGCCTACCTGTTGGTCGGCGGGTTGGCGTTCGCCGAAGCGGCGCTGCTGGTCGGGTTCGTACTACCCGGGGAAACCGCGGTGCTGTTGGGCGGGGTGCTGGCCTTTCAGCATCAGGTGTCGCTCCCGCTGATCGCCGCGGCGGCAGTAGTGGCCGCGATCAGCGGTGACAGCGTCGGATACGAAGTCGGTCGCCATTTCGGCACCCGACTGCTCAAAACCCGACTGTTCGCCAAACACCAACAGGGCCTGGAGAAGGGCCAGCAGGCGTTGCGGGACAACGGCGGTCGGGCGGTGTTCTTCGCCCGGTTCACCGCATTCTTGCGGGCGGTGATGCCCGGCCTGGCCGGTACCGCCCGTATGCCCTACCGCCGGTTCCTGGTTTTCAACGCCGCCGGCGGCCTGGTCTGGGCGCTCGGCTTCACCCTGCTCGGATACGCCGCCGGCGCCAGCTACAAACGAATCGAGAAAATCGCCGGCAACGTCAGCCTGATCATCGTGGCCGTCGTCGTCCTGGCCGTCCTGTTTCTGGTGGTCCGGCACCGCCGCCGCGAACGCGACGCCTGACTCCACCAGGGACCTACCGATCCGGTGTCACCGGACCCATCCATCCACCGCAATTCACCTTTCCCGAGAAAGCAGCCAGTGCATGCTCACCTACCTGCAGGCCGCAGTCATCGGACTCCTCCAAGGAGTCAGCGAACTGTTCCCGGTGTCCAGCCTCGGACATTCAGTGCTGGTCCCCGCGTTCATCGGCGGCAGCTGGGAACACCTGGTCACCGAGTCCTCCACCTCCACCAGCGAAACCAGTCCCTACTTGGCATTCATCGTCGCCCTGCACGTCGCGACCGCCATCGCGTTGCTGATCTTCTTCCGCAAGGACTGGATCCGGATCATCTCCGGGCTGCTCCGCACCATCAAACCCAGCATCGCGGCCCGGCGCATCGTGGCCAACGATGCCGACGAACGCCTCGGGTGGCTGCTGATCATCGCCACCATCCCGGTCGGCATCACCGGCCTGCTGCTGGAACATTCCTTCCGCACCCTGTTCGCCAAGCCATTGGCCGCCGCGATCTTCCTCACCATCAACGGACTGATCTTGCTCGCCGGCGAACGACTGCGCCGCAACGCACCGGCCGACGACCCCGAGATCTCCGCCGTCCCGGCCGACGACCGTCTGGAACCGGCATCGGTCGGCCGGCACCAAGCCCCCGACACCACATCAGAACAACCTCTCCGGGCAACCCGGAGGTTGGCGACGTTGAGCTACCGCGAGGCCGCAGTGATCGGGTTCTTCCAGACCTTCGCATTACTGGCCGGTATCAGCCGCTCCGGGATCACCATGGTCGGCGGCCTGGCCCGCGGCCTGTCGCACCGCGACGCCGCCCGGTTCTCCTTCCTTCTGGCCACCCCGATCATTCTGGCCGCTGGACTGCTAAAGCTGCCCGGTCTGGCCGGGCCGGCCGGTGCGGGCATCCACGGGCAGGTCCTGCTCGGTGCAGTCCTGGCCGGGCTGGCCTCCTACGTCTCCATCAAATTCCTCACCCGCTACTTCGAGACCCGGACCCTCACCCCGTTCGCGATCTACAGCCTGGTCGCCGGGATCATCTGCATCATCCGGTTCGCCTAACCGGCACCTGAGCCGAGCAGGATATACGAC
Source organism: uncultured Nakamurella sp. (assembly GCA_964236185.1). Taxonomy (GTDB): domain Bacteria; phylum Actinomycetota; class Actinomycetes; order Mycobacteriales; family Nakamurellaceae; genus Nakamurella. The sequence continues at coordinate 5,892 of CAXSEW010000104.1, forward strand.
GGGACTGCCGATGCAGCAGCAACCCGGCCCGATGCCGCACCGGCCGACCCATCGATCCGGGCCGCAGACCCTGCTGATCGCATCGGGTGTATTAATCGCAGCCGTCCCTCTGACCGGGCTGATCGTGCTGATCACCACCGGCTGGCGGCCGCTGCACAACTTCGATTTGAACATTGTCCACTCGTTGAACCGGTACGCCGCCCACCATGCCGGGCAGGTGCGGTTCTGGAAGATCGTCAGCATCATCGGCGGCCCGACCGTGCTGCGGATCGCAGCGTTCCTCGTGGTGGTGCTGCTGTGGGTGCGCCACCGCCGGGCCGCCGCGGTGCTGGTGGCCGCCGCGGTGGGCGGTGCCGCGGCGCTCAGCGGGATCTTCAAGGTGCTGGTCAACCGCGGCCGCCCCGTCTTGGCCGTCCCGGTCGAGCACGCCGACAGTGCGTCCTTTCCCAGCGGCCACGCGTTGACCTCTTTCGTCGCCGCCGGGGTCCTGCTCATCCTGCTGCTCCCGCACATGCCCCGCGGACGGCGGCCGCAGCTGATCGCCGCAGCGGTTCTGCTGATCGCCGCGGTCGGGTTCAGTCGGCTCATTCTGGGCGTGCACTACCTCACGGACGTCCTGGGCAGCTGGCTCATCGGAACAGTCCTGCTGCTGATCGTGGCCGGGGTGTTCCACCGGTCGCTGGCCAGGCAACCCGCCGCGGCGGCCTCGCCGACCGCACTGTGGTGAGTGTTTCCCCTCCGGTAGCTGCCGGCGAAGCGGGAGGTCCAGCTCCCGGCGGCGGCGGACTGAGCGCAGCGCAGGTTGCCGAACGGATCGCCAACGGGCAGGTCAACACTGTCGAGCAGGCCTCGTCCCGGTCGACATGGCAGATCGTCAAAGCCAACGTGCTCACCCGGTTCAACGCGATCCTTGGGGCGCTGTTCGTGTTGGTGATGGTGACCGGTTCGTTCGCCGACGGACTGTTCGGGGTGGTCCTAGGTAGTCAACTCCGGAATCGGCATCACCCAGGAGTATCTGGCCAAACGCAAACTCGACCGACATGCGCTGCTCAACGCGCCCACGGCCCGGGTTGTACGCGACGGGGTGCTGGCGCAGATTCCCACCGCGGGGTGGTGCTGGGTGACATGGTGGAGCTGCCCGGCGGCGATCAGGTACCCGCCGACGGCCTGCTGCACTCGGCTTCGAGACTGGAGATCAACGAGTCGAGTCTGACCGGCGAGTCAGATTCGGCACCCAAACCCGCCGGCGCGGAGGTGAAGTCCGGAACAACCGTGGTCGCGGGCACCGGACGGTTCACGCCTTGGCGGTCGGCGCCGATTCCTATGCGAACAAGATTTCCGCGCAGGCCCGCAAGTTCACCAAAACCCGATCCGAGATTCAGGAGTCGGTCAACAAGCTGCTCACCTACATCACCTGGGTGATCGTGGTGGCGCTGCCGCTGCCGCTGCAGATCTGGTCGCAGTACCGGGTGCTGGGCGACCAGGGTTGGCGGGAGGTGGTGATCCGGTCCACCGGCGGACTGGTGGGGCTGGTCCTTGAGGGTTTGGTGCTGCTCACCTCGGCGGCGTTCCTGTTGGCCGCGGTTCAACTGACCCGCCAACAGGTACTCGTGCAAGAACTGCCCGCGGTGGAAGGCCTGGCCAGGGTTGATGTTGTCTGCCTGGTCAAGACCGGCACCCTGACCGTCGGCGACATCATGTTCCAAGAGCTACGGGTGCTGACCCGGCCTGGTGAACATGATGAAGGTCGGCTGCGGGAAGTGTTGGGCGCGTTGGCCGATGACCCCAACGCCAACGGCACCCTCCAAGCCGTCGCCGATTCGACCCCCGCCCCGACCGGCTGGACCCGCGAAGACAGCATCGCGTTCAACTCGGCGCGGAAGTGGAGTGCCGCAACGTTCGCCGGGAGGGGCACCTGGGTTCTGGGCGCACCGGAAGTCCTGCTACCTGCAGACGATCCGAGCCTTGAGCAAGTGGTGGCGTTGGCGGCCACCGGCCGGCGGGTACTGCTGCTTTCGAGCACCGACCACAGCCTGATCGGTGAGCAGTTGCCGGAGCAGATGGTGCCCGCCGCGCTGGTCGTCCTGTCCGAACAGGTCCGCTCCGATGCCGCAGAAACGTTGAAGTACTTCACCTCCCAAGGCGTCACTATCAAGATCATCTCCGGGGACAACCCGACCACCGGGTGGGCCTGCAATTCGAGGCTGCCGGCGTTGTCGATGCCCGCACCCTCGGAGTGGACCCGGAAAGCCTGCGTGAGGTCGCGGCCCGCACAACCGTGTTCGGCCGGGTATCCCCCGAGCAGAAACGGGCATTGGTGCAGGTACTGCAACGAAACGGCCACGTGGTCGCGATGACCGGCGACGGTGTCAACGATGCGTTGGCGTTGAAGGACGCCGACATCGGCGTCGCCATGGGCAACGGCGCGCATGCCACTAAAGCCGTCGCCCAATTGGTGCTGCTGGACGGCAAATTCTCCCATCTGCCTGCCGTCCTGGCGCAAGGGCGGCGGGTCATCGGCAACGTCGAGCGGGTCGCCAACCTGTTCCTGGCCAAGAACGTGATGAGCTTCTTCGCGATCCTCACGGCGGCGGGGTTCGCGTTGCCGTTCCCGTCTCTGCCTCGCCAGTTGACGTTGGTGTCCGCGCTGACAATCGGCATTCCAGCATTCTTCCTCGCGCTCGGGCCCAACACCAGCCGCTACCTACCTGGTTTCCTGAAACGGGTGCTGCGGTTCGCGCTGCCCGCCGGCAGCATCGCCGGCATCGTGGTGATCGGGTCCTACCTATGGGCCCGCAACCGGTACGGCATGTCCGACGGCGTGCCGTGCTCGGTCAGCGGGCAAACAGCTGCCCCTGCTGACGTCGCCTGCTGGCAGCCCGGCACCGGGGCAACAAGTGGCATTGTTGACCACGTTCTTCTGGATCCTGGTCGTGCTGGCCCGGCCACTACGCCCGTGGAAAACCGCCGTCATCGGATCGGCGGTCGCCATCGCGGCACTGTCATTCGTGGTGCCCTCCGCGGCCCGGTTCTTCAACTTCAACCTGCCGCCGGGTCTGTTCACGGAATCGCTCATCGTGGGCATCGCCGGCGCCGCCGCCGTGGAAGTGCTCTACCGAGCCACCCTGTACCGACGAAATGTAACTCGATGATCAATCCATGTGCGCCGACACCAGGCTTCACGGCCCACGGACGGGTGAGTAAGCCAAACTCCGACGCCAATCGTGATCGGCGGGTGCAGCAGATCAGCTCACGCACCCGTGACAGCGGCACAGGAATTCGGAAAGCTGTCGCACCGCTTCGACCTAACAGTGCCCGAACCCCCGCCGGCACAGCTCGGCGGCGTTGATGCCGCGAACGCGTACGAGAGGACCACCGCTGACCAACCGGCAGCGGCATAAAAGTCTCTGCGATCCCAGGGGAAGATCAGCGTGACAACGAGACAGAAGTGTTCTCCGTGAGAGATCCCCACCATTCTGGCAAGTTGTCTATGTCTATGCTGTGCTTCCTGTATGATCTTCTTGCGTAGGTCGCCTTTCGGAAGGCTCGACTACTAGCCCGAAACATGCAAGGCTACAACATGTTTCGAGCCGCGTGCGCCTAGAGGGATTGGAACCCCGAACCTTCTGATTCATGGTTCGATATTCGTTGCGGCATAACGCTTCTCGATAATTATAGGTCGATTTCTTCGCCAATCGGGACACCTTCAACTTCCTATAGCGCGACAGTTCTGCCATTTACCCCGCGACATCGCAGAATGGTTCCACCAGACGCTCAGACCCAGCCCGCCTAATGCCCACCCCTGAGCGGAACAACCGACCCTTTGCTACGATCTCAGGTCCTTCTGCGGACAAGACAACCTCCCGGCATGCCCACTAAACCCGTCTGCGAGGGGCGAACGGGTTGCCCGTTCGTGACATCGCCTGTGGCTAGCCGATACGCCGCATTACACACCGACATCCTGGCGCAGCCGGATGCTCAGGAGCAACTGCTGCACGACTGGGTGCCTTG
>CAXSEW010000105.1:0-9831 GCA_964236185.1 uncultured Nakamurella sp.
GCCCGGTCGGCCGGTTGAACGAGAACAGCACCACCACGAAGATCGGGACGAACAGGTAGATCAGACCCAGCACGCCGAAGAAGGTGACCAGGTGTTCGCGAATCCAGCCGCCGACCCGGCCTCTGGTTCGCGGCGCCGGTGGTGCGGGTCGCGCCGACGGTGAGGACGGCGGTGGGGACTTGGTGAGCGTTGCCATCAGACCAGATCATCCGTTCCGGATCGCTTCACGTACGCGGCGACCAGCGCCACGATGGCCACCATCAGCACCAGCGACAGTGCGGCAGCGGACGGATAGTTGCGCTGCTGCAGGGCCAGCGAATCGATGACGTTGCCGGTCATCGTCTCCGACGTCGAGCCCAGGAACTGCTGGTTGACGTAGTCACCGGCCGCCGGGATGAAGGTGAGCAGCGTGCCGCCGACCACCCCGGGCAGGGAGAGCGGCCAGGTCACCTTCCAGAACGACTGCCAGGCGTTCGCATACAGATCGCCCGAGGCGTGCAGCAGACCGGAATCGATCTTCTCCAGGGAGGTGTAGAGCGGCAGCGTCATGAACGGCAGGAAGTTGTAGGTGAGCCCCAGCACCACGGCGATCGGGGTGGCCAGCAGCCGACCCTCGGTGATGCCGAGGGCATCGGTCAGGTGCATCAACCCGGTGGACTTCATCAACTCCACCACCCAGCCCTGGTCGGCGAGGATCTGTCGCCAGGCCAGGGTGCGGATCAGGAAGCTGGTGAAGAACGGCGCGATCACCAACGCCAGCATCACGTTCCGCCAGCGACCGGCCTTCCGGGCGATGGTGTACGCCAGCGGATAGGCGATCAGCAGGGCCAGCACGGTGGCTGCGGCGGCGAAGACGAACGACCGCAAGAACTGCGGCCAGTACGAGCTGAGCACCTCGCCGTAAGTGGCCCAGTGCCAGGTGATGGCGTAGCCGGTCTCCAGCGATCCGGTCTGCAGCGAGGTGGACGCCAGGGTCAGCGTCGGCAGGACGTAGAACACCAGCAGCGCGAGAAACGCTGGTAGCAGCAGGAAGTAGGGAGTGAACCGGCGACCGGGCGGCGCATCCTGGGCAGCTGGTCGTCCGCCGGTCAGACCCGCCGCGACCAGACTCACGACCCCGCCTCCGCCGCGGACGGACTCACGAGGCGACCTCGGCGGCCACTGCTTCGTCGTAGGCACCCTCCGGCAGGCCGAAGGTGTGCTCGGGATGCCACGAGAGGGTGACCCGATCGCCGAGCCGGCGCACCTGGGTGGAGGTGTTCTGGCTGAACACCGTGACCTCCTCGTCGCCGGCGGTCCGCACCAGGTACTGCGTGGACACCCCGACGAAGGAGGTGTCGATGACGGTCCCGGTGATCACGTTGGCCCCGGGCGGCGGCTGATCGGCATCGGTGATCTGGATCTTCTCGGGCCGGACGCCGATCTCGATGCTGCCGCTGGTGGCCTTGGCCCGCTTCGCGAGCATCGTCAGTCGGGTGCCCTCGAAATCCAGGAGCAGCACGTCGGTGTTCCGGCCGACCACCGTCGCGGACATCAGATTCGACTGGCCCAGAAACCCTGCGACGAAGGCACTCTGCGGGTTCTCGTAGAGCTCGACCGGTGCACCGAGCTGCTCGATCCGGCCGTGGTTCATCACCGCGATGGTGTCGGCCATCGTCATGGCCTCCTCCTGGTCGTGGGTGACGTGGATGAAGGTGATGCCGACATCGGCCTGGATCCGCTTGAGCTCCAGCTGCAGCTGACGGCGCAGCTTGAGGTCCAGCGCCCCCAGCGGCTCGTCCAGCAGCAGCACCTTCGGCCGGTTCACCAGCGCCCGGACGACCGCGATGCGCTGCTGCTGACCACCGGAGAGCTGGGTGGGCTTCCGGTTCGCCAGGTGGGCGAGCTCCACCAACTCGAGCATCTCCATGACCTTGCTGCGCACGTCGCCCACCTTGCGCCGGCGCAGGCCGAACGCCACGTTCTCGAACACCGTCATGTGCGGGAACAGCGCGTAGTTCTGGAACACGGTGTTGGTCGGCCGCTGGTAGGGACGCATCGCCGAGATGTCCTCCCGGCCGATGTAGATCGCGCCGGCGCTCGGCCGTTCCAGACCGGCGACCATGCGCAGCGTAGTGGTCTTGCCGCACCCCGACGGCCCCAGCAGCGCGAAGAACGAGCCTTCGGGCACCGACAGGTCGATCGAGTCGACGGCCCGGAAATCGCCGAACGACTTGACCAGGGAACGGATCTCGAGGCCCGAGCCGATCTCGTCCGGCCCGGCGGCGACAGTGGACCCGGCCGCCGGGGCGGTCTGGTCCGGCGCTGCCGTCCCGGTCCGGGCCGTGGGCACCGTCATGCGCCGGAGAGCTTGGCGAAGGCGGCGCTGTACCGCTTCTCCTCATCGGCGGTGAGCTCCATGAAGCCCTTGGCCTTCGACAGCGTCTTGCTGGTGGGGAAGATCAGCTCGTTCTTCGCCACCTCCGCATCCTGCTTGGCCAGGATGGCCTGGGTGCCGGCCACCGGGGTGATGTAGTTGACCGCGTCGGCCACCTTGGCCGCTACCGCCGGGTCGTAGTAGTAGTTGATCAAGGTTTCGGCGTTCTTCTTGTGCTGGGTCCGCACCGGGATCACGAAGTTGTCGCTCCACAGCGTGTAGCCCGCCGGCGGCAGCACGTACGCCAGATCGGGGTTGTCCGCCTTGAGCTGCACCACGTCGCCCGTCCACGCCAGGCAGGCGGCGATGTCGCCGGACACCAGACCCTGTGCGTAGTCGTTGCCGGTGAACTGCCGGATCTGCTTGGCGTCCACCGCCTTCTGCAACTTTGCGATCGCCTTGTTGAACTGGTCGTCGGTGAAGTCCTCGCAGTTGTAGCCCAGGTCGAGCAGGGTCAGCCCGACGGTGTCCCGCATCTCGGTGAGCAGCGTGACCTTGCCCTTGAGCGAGGAATCGGTGAGCAGCTGGTCCATCGAGTTGATGGTCCTGCCGCCGGTGGCCTTCGGGTTCTGCGCGATCCCGGTCAGCCCGGACTGCCAGGTCAGCGAATACTTGCGGCCCTTGTCGAACGGCACATTCAGCAGCGCCGGCTGCAGATTCTTGAAATTGGGGATCAGCGAGTGGTCCAGCGGCTGCAGGTAACCCAGCTGGATCATCTTCGACGCCATCCAGTCGGTGACCACGAAGACGTCCGCGCTGATGGCCCGGCCCGCCGCCAGCTGCGGCTGGATCTTGGCGAAGTACTGGTTGTTGTCGTTCACGTCCTCGGTGTAGGTGACCTTGATACCGGTCTTGGCGGTGAACGCATCGACGGTGGGGTGCTTGCTGGCATTGCCGTCGTCGACGTCGATGTACTCCGGCCAGTTCGACCAGTTCACCGTCTTCTGCGAGTCGGAGAGGTCCGCGACACTCGGCGCGCTGCTCGAGGATGACGCGGACCCGGCCGAGCTACTGGGCGAGCCGGCCACCGAACCACTGGAGGACGACGATGCTGCCGAGCCTGCCGGGGTCAGCGCGGCTGCGGACGACGACGGGGGGGCAGCCGACCCTGTGGTGGCGTTCGTGCCCTTCACGCCGCAGGCAGCCAGGAAGGCCGCCGCACTGCCGAGCCCGGCGCCCCGCAATACCGACCGGCGGGACAACCCGGCCCTGGCGGCGGCAACTGCCGAACGAAGTGCTGGTGGGAGATCATCCTGGTGACGCGGCATGGGCGGTCCTTCGCTGGTGTCGGCGGCTGGCTGGTCGCACCGGGCCAGTTCCCTGACCCTGGGCGAAGATCGTCACATCGGCTGTCGCGTGTGCGCAAACCGGCCCTCACGGCCCGGCGTCGCGCACCGGTGTCGCATCGGCTGTGGTTCGCTGTGCTTCGGTTATTGCAGCTCTACGCCGTATTGGCAATAGTTCTGGTTGTTCTGTAGCACGATGGCAACGAAATTCACGCAGCGTGCGCGGATAGCCACCGCTTCCTGGACGCGCGGACGTCATGGTTCCCGGCGTCGGCGGCGGCCGGCCGGATCGATGGCGAATTGACCGGGCGGCTGTCCAACGTGAAGGAGTACGCGCCGGCACGAAGGCCAGCAGCATGATCGCCGGCGCCTTCACCCCGGCCAGGAGCGCCCCGCCGCTCGCGACGATCAGACCGAGGCTGGCCGCCAGCGAGTAGGCGGGGGGTCGAGGCCATCCCACGACGACGCTGCCGACCAGGCCCAGCGAGCCGGCCTTCAGCCCCTTGTCGACGGGCCGGCCGCTCCCGCGGGGGTGCGGATCTGCAGCTGAGGCCTCGGGCCGCGCAGCGGTCGTCACGTGTACTCCCTGCCACCGGTTCGGATGTTCCCGGTCGGTACGGTTATCGCAGCTTCGGTCAGTCGGTGCAAGGCATTCCGCGTTGCCATCTTGTTTCGTCAACGGATTCGCTTGCATTCCGCGTTGGCCCACCGTCATCATCTCGTACATGTCCCGATCTGCACCGAGCCTGAGCGGCGAGAACGACGGCGCCACTGCGCTGCGCGGACGGGCGCCGGCGCCGTTGGACGAGGTGTCGAAGGCCATCATCGACCAACTGCAGCAGGACGGCCGGCGGCCGTACGCCGCCATCGCCGCCGCGGTGGGCCTGTCCGAAGCGGCGGTCCGGCAACGGGTCTCCCGGTTGATCGGGTCCGGCATCGTCCAGATCGTCGCGGTCACCGATCCGCTCCAGGTCGGGTTCACCCGGCAGGCGATGATCGGTATCCGCACCGAAGGCAACCTCGACTCGGTGGTGGCCCAGCTGTCGGCGATGGACGAGGTCGACTACGTGGTGATCACCGCCGGGTCGTTCGACATCCTCGCCGAGGTGGTCTGCGAGGACGATGACCACCTGCTGGATCTACTGAACCACCGCATCCGCACGCTCGACGGCGTGCGGTCGACCGAGTCGTTCCTGTACCTGAAACTGTCCAAGCAGACCTACACCTGGGGAACCCGATGACCACCCTGATTTCGCCTGCCGGCAGTGCGGCAGCCACCACCGGCAAAGCCACCGACCACCTCTGGATGCACTTCACCCGGATGGGCGCCTACGACGACGCGCCGGTGCCCGTCATCGAGCGCGGCGAGGGCAACTACATCTGGGACACCAACGGCCGCAAGTACCTGGACGCGCTGTCCGGGCTGTTCACCGTGCAGGTCGGGCACGGCCGCGAGGAGCTGGCCCTGGCCGCAGCTGCGCAAGCGCGCAAGCTGGCCTTCTTCCCGATCTGGTCCTATGCCCACCCCACCGCCATCGAACTGGCCGACCGGCTGGCGGCGCTCGCACCGGGCGATCTGAACAAAGTGTTCTTTTCCTCCGGCGGCGGCGAATCGGTCGAGACCGCCTGGAAGGTCGCCAAGCAGTACTTCAAGCTGATCGGCAAACCGGAAAAGCACAAGGTGATCTCGCGGTCCATCGCCTACCACGGCACCACCGCCGGAGCATTGTCGATCACCGGCGTGCCGCCGTTCAAGCAGGCCTTCGAACCGTTGGTTCCGGGGACTTTCCGGGTTCCCAACACCAACTTCTACCGGGCCCCGGAACACGTCGCCGATGACGAGAAAGCCTTCGGGCTGTGGGCGGCGAACCGCATCGAGGAGGCCATTCTCGCGGAGGGTCCGGACACCGTCGCCGCGGTGTTCGTGGAGCCGGTGCAGAACGCCGGTGGCTGCTTCCCGCCGCCGCCGGGCTACTTCGACCGGGTGCGGGAGATCTGCGACGAGTACGACGTGCTGCTCGTCTCCGACGAGGTGATCTGCGCCTACGGCCGGCTGGGCACCATGTTCGGCGCCCAGAAGTTCGGGTACCAGCCCGACATCATCACCACGGCAAAGGGTTTGACCTCCGGATACTCACCGTTGGGCTGCGCCATCATCTCCGACCGGATCTACGAGCCGTTCAGCAAGCCGGGCGTGAGCTTCGCCCACGGATACACCTTCGGTGGGCATCCGGTCTCGTGCGCCGTAGCGCTGGCCAACCTGGACATCTTCGACCGGGAAGACCTGCTGGGCAATGTGATGCGCAACGAGAACGCCTTCCGCACCACCCTGGAGAAGCTGTACGACCTACCGATCGTGGGCAACGTCCGGGGCGATGGCTACTTCTACGGCATCGAATTGGTGAAGGACAAGCATACGAAGGAGACGTTCACCCCCGCCGAGAGCGAACGGGTGCTCAGGGGTTACGTTTCCGGAGCCCTGTTCGAGGCCGGTTTGTACTGCCGGGCCGACGACCGCGGCGATCCCGTGGTGCAGCTCGCCCCGCCGCTGGGCTGTGGGCAGGCGGAGTTCGACGAGATCGAACAGAAGTTGCGGATCGTGCTGTCGGAGGCCTGGAACCATATCTGAGGCGTTAGTGAGCTGCGCTCAGCAGAGAAGAGGAGATCGGGCGGTGTCGTCAGCTCGTGGATCAACCGGCAGCGGTGGGTACCGCGGGGTCAGCCTGTGGCTGGATCGACTCGATGAGTCGCTGAGTCCGCGGCCGGCGCTCCCTGGTGACCGCACGTCCGATGTGGTGGTGGTGGGTGCCGGGTTCACCGGCCTGTGGACCGCCTATTACCTGCAGCAGGCGGACCCTGCCCTGCGGATCACCGTGGTGGAGAAGGAGATCGCCGGGTTTGGCGCCTCCGGGCGGAACGGCGGTTGGTGCTCGGACCTGTTCCCCGCCTCCTGGGACAAGATCGCCCGCCGGCACGGCAGGCCCGCAGCCCTCGCGATGAAGGCGGCGATGCGGGCCGGCATCGACGAGGTCGAGAAGGTGGTGACCACCGCGGACATCGACTGCGACTGGGCCCGTGGCGGATCGCTCGGGCTGGCCAGGAGCACGGTGCAACTCGAACGCGCCAGGGCAGAGGTCGAGCACGCCCGGGAATGGGGTGACGACGAATCCGACGTCAGACTGCTGTCGACGGAGGAGAGTTCGCGGTTTGCCGCCGCCGAGGGTGTGCTCGGTGCGACGTACACGCCGCACTGCGCCGTCATCGATCCGGGTGCGCTGGTGCGCGGGCTCGCCGACCGGGTGCAGGCCGCCGGGGTCGCACTGTACGAGGGCACGGATGTGCGCGAGATCCGCCCGCACCGCGTCGTCACCGGTAGCGGCACGGTGACCGCCGACGTGGTGGTCCGGGCGACCGAGGGTTACACGCCCGGCCTGCCCGGTGCCCGTCGTGACCTCGCCCCGGTCTACTCGTTGATCGTGGCCACCGAGCCGCTGGACGAGCAGACGCTGGCCGCCGTCGGGCTGGCCGACCGGCCGACGTTCGGCGACCACCGGCACGTCATCTGCTACGGCCAGCGCACCGCCGACGGTCGCATCGTCTTCGGCGGCCGCGGCGCGCCCTACCACTTCGGCTCGGCCACCCAACCCGCCTTCGACCGCGAACCGAAGGTGTTCGAGTCGTTGCGGGACAACCTGATCGGCATGTTTCCGGCGCTGCGAGGGGTCACGTTCACCCACTCCTGGGGCGGCCCGCTCGGTGTTCCGCGCGACTGGCACGCCGGCGTGGGACTGGACCGGGAAACCGGGTTCGCCTGGGGCGGCGGCGGTTATGTCGGGGACGGCGTGACGACGTCGAACCTGGCCGGGCGGACGCTCGCCGACCTCATCGTCGGGGCCGACACCGATCTGACCGCACTGCCGTGGGTGGGCCATCAATCGCGTAAGTGGGAGCCGGAGCCGCTGCGCTACCTCGGGGTCAACACCGGCCGCAGGGTGATGAGCTCGGCGGACCGCCGGGAGACCCGCACCGGGCGCCCGTCGTCGATGGCGAAAGCCTTCGGGCGGTTCCTCGGCGGCTGACCCTCGTCGGGCATGTTCGTTGAGCAGAACGGTCTTCCCGACACCTCGCAGCCCGCTCAGGATCAAGCCGCGGTCTGAGCGGCACTGACGGTTCGAGCGATGGGCGTCTGCATCAACCTCAGCTCCGTGTCGCGACCCACCAGAGCGGCTGGTCGTAAGCCGGCGCCGGGGCTGTACGGGTTACGGATTAAATCGCCGAGACAAGTAGACTTGTTTCTACGGCAGTCTATCAAGAATATTAGAATGACTTAGGTTTAGATGGACTCCGCTTTGTCCTCGCCATGACCGACGCCATCTCATCGCACTTGTTCGAGGTCGATCGGTTCGGCGGGCCGACGCAAACAATGGTTGGAACCGGTCGAGCCCATTCGAAACGTATGTTCCGCGAGACGGCAGACCGAGAAGGTCCGCGGATGTCCTGGTCAGAACCAGCGTTCCAGCACGGCGGCGACCCCGTCGTCACCGTGGTGCGGCGCGACCTCACTGGCCACCGCCACCACATCGGGGTGGGCATTACCCATCGCGACGCCGTGACCGGCCCAGGTCAGCATCTCCACATCGTTGGGCATGTCGCCGAAGGCGACCGCTTCCGCCGGGGCGATCCCCCACTGCTGCGCCAACGCGGAGAGGGCGTAACCCTTGTTGACGCCGGCGGCGGCGACCTCGATCAGGCCGTCGTCGGTCGAGTAGGTGATGGACACCTCGTCGGCCACGCCCGCGGCGGCTGCGCTGGCCCGCGCTTCCTGAGCCAGGGTGACCGAGTCGCCGGTGCCCCTGATGAGCAGCTTGCCGGCCGGATGAGCCAGCAGATCGGCGCGTTCGGACATCGGGAACGAGTGACCCGCCCACGGGTGCCGATAGGTGTACTCCGCCCAGAAGTCGTGGCTGGTGGTCCCGAACCGTTCGACGGCCACGGAGATCTCGGTGCGCTCGGCCAATTCGTCCACCAGAGCCGCCATCGACGACGCCGGCAGCGGCGCGCTGGCCAATATCTCACCGGTGGCGATGTCGTAGGTGATCGCGCCGTTCATGCAGACCGCGATGCCGTCGAATCCCGCCTCGATCACCGGCCCCAGCCAGATCACCGGCCGGCCGGTGGCGATGACCACCCTTGCGCCGGCGTCGGCCGCCCGCCGCAGCGCGCGGGCGTTGCGGGCGCTGACCCGGGCGCCGTCCAGGTCGAGGAGGGTGCCATCCATGTCCGTCACCACCAGGCGGGGGATCGAGGTGATCAGCGAGGGCACGGGCACCGATCCATTGTCCCTCACCGGTGACCGTGGTCCGGGAGACGCGGGGGCGGCACTCGCCCACCATCTCCCCGAGGCCATGTCGTCTACCGCATCACCTGATGAAGTCATAGCCGAGTCGGTTGCAGGCGTCCCGAATCATCGCCGCCATGGCCGGGTGGGCCAACGGTTCGGCGAACCGGACCGCGGCGTTGGCGACCGCAGATCTTGCAGTCACCCAGAGGGCGTAATTGGATGCGCCCGCCCCGTGCATCGACGAGCCGTACTGCAGGCCGCCGAGTTCGGGGAACCGGGCAGTGATCGCCCGGGCCCAGCGCTGCGTGCGGCGCCGGTCCGGCGACGTCCAGATCTCCTGGGACGCGCCGGCCCTGGTGGGCCAGGTGCTCGTCAGGTCAAGCAACCGAACGGCGCCGAGGTCGAGGGTGAACTTGACCAGCCACGGGTCGCCGGTGTGGACGTCCACGGTTCGGTTGCTGACGAACGCCTCGGCCAGCGCAGTGACTGCGTCGCTGCCTGCATACAGCACGCCGTGGTGAGGATGGTTGGCCGGGGGCGGTGGGTGGGGATCGAATCGAGCGGCCACGGGTCCCCAGTGCCGGAGGGTGTTCCAGGGCGTGGCGTGCGCGGTGGTGGTCGGAAAGATCCGCCAGAGCGGCCCCGGAACATCGACCAGATCGCCGAGCTGATCAGCGGGCGGCAGCTGACCGGGCTCGGGCGGATCGGGAAACTTCTGCCTGGCTGTCACCAGGTATTACCCATGTTGGCGATCACATCCGCCGCCGGCTTTCCAACGGCCAGCCACT
>CAXSEW010000106.1:0-9820 GCA_964236185.1 uncultured Nakamurella sp.
GTGGTGCTGTTCGGCGGTGTGCTGGCCACGATGAATACCAGCCTGTACCTCGCCTCGCTGCCCCGCCTGGTGGACGGGGCCGACCTGGGCGGCGTCTACGAACTTGCCGACCACCTGGCCGATCAAGGAGTCGGCCGATGACCGCCAAGCCGCCGCTGGACCTGCACGCCGTGCTGACCAACCCCAAGGTGCGGGTGGTGGTGACCTGCGGGTCCGGCGGGGTGGGCAAAACCACCACCGCGGCGGCCATGGCGCTGTACGCCGCGGAGGCCGGCCGCAAGGTGGCCGTGCTGACCATCGATCCGGCCCGCCGACTGGCGCAGTCGCTCGGGCTGGGCACGCTCGACAACGTGCCCCGTCGGGTCGACACGGGTGCGTCGACCGACAGCACCGAGGGCACCGAGGGCACCGACGAGACCGGTGAGCTGTGGGCGATGATGCTGGACACCCGCCGCACGTTCGACGAGATGGTGTCGAGCAACGCCACCGAGGAGCTGGCCGGGAAGATCCTGGCCAACCCGTTCTACCAAACGATTTCCACCTCGTTCTCCGGCACCCAGGAGTACATGGCGATGGAGAAGCTGAGCCAGCTGGCGGCGACCGAGCAGTTCGATCTGATCGTCGTGGACACCCCGCCGAGCCGGTCGGCGCTGGACTTCCTGGACGCTCCGCAGCGGCTGACGTCGTTCTTGGACGGCCGGATGATCCGGCTGCTGACCTCGCCGGGGCGCGGCGTGATGAAAGTGCTCGGGGCCGGCTTCTCGATCTTCGCCAGGGCGGTGACGTCCGTGGTGGGCGGGCAGATGCTGGCCGACGCCGCCACCTTCGTGCAGCTGTTCGAGGGCATGCTGGGCGGCTTCCAGGAGCGGGCGCAGGTGACCTACGAACTGCTGCGGTCCTCGCGGACGGCTTTCGTCGTGGTGGCCGTCCCCGAACCTGACGCACTGCGGGAGGCAACCTACTTCGCCGACCGGCTCCGCTCGGAGCGGATGCCCATCGCCGGGTTGGTGCTCAACCGCACCCACCCGCCGATGGCCGACCTGACGCTGTCCTCGACGCAGGACGCGCTGGCCGACCTGGGCAGCTCGGCGCCGCTTGCCACCGCGGTGCTCGCTCTGCACGCCGACCGGCTCAACGTCCGCAGCCAGGAGCTGCGGATGCGCGCCCGGCTCGACCGGGCGCTCCCGGACCTACCGGTGGTCGAGGTTCCGGCACTGGCCTTCGACGCGCACAACCTGCCGGCCCTCCGGACGATCGCCGCCCACCTGACCGGGACCGGCTGACGCCCGAGCTCAGCCCGCGCGCCCGGCAGGTACCGGGTCCGGTGTCAGCTGGCTTCCTCGCGGTGGATGGATGTGCGGGCGCCCTCCAGCGTGGCTCGCCAATTGGTCACCTCGGGCGATTTCTTCAGCACGGCTCGTCGCTGTCGCTCCGTCATGCCGCCCCACACGCCGTATTCGATGTGGTTGTCCAGGGCATCCGCGAGGCACTCCAGCCGGACCGGACAGGCCTGACAGATCTTGGCCGCCTCCCGCTGGGCTGCGCCGGTGACGAACAGCGTGTCCGGATCACCGCCGGCGCAGACAGCCCTGACCGTCCATTCCGATCCACCGACGACCTTGGTGAACGCCGGGCCATAGATCGATTCGACACCGTGCTGGTCAACTACCCCCGTCCCGCTCGGTCGCGGCATGTCCCCCGCAACCAGCTGGCTTCCCCGGGTCGGGACAACGCTCAAAGTCGGCCTGACCATGGTGATCACTTCCCTTTCCTTGCTCCTGATGAAAATCGCCTCGCAGCGCGAACACCGAACCCCCGCCTCCGGCCACCCCCGGTTACCGGCGTCATCTCTACGTTGGCGCCGGCACCGAGGTGCCAATGGCGACTCACAGCAACCACTGGGATGTGTGACGAAGATCAGGACTTGAGCGTTCCACGCGAGAGGAGCACAAAGCGAGAGCCGGATACCTCTCTTATGAGGGAATTAACGGCGCATCTACCAGATTTTGATTACCGTGTGTAACAACAGCCTGAAAACGGGCATCTCACCCCTGCGCCGGTACCCTGGCCGTCGTGCGTGTACTAGGTGGACTCGGCCGATTGACCATGGCGACCCTGCTGGCCGGAGTGCTGGTGGCCGGTCTGCTGCTGCCCTATTCGCTGGGGTTGGGCCTGGCTTCGAACAAGATCACCAACGCGCTCGCCGCAACCCCGGCCAACGGTCTGGACGGCCCGGTCCCAGAAACCAGCGTCGTCAACGACAGCGCCGGCAAGCCGATCGCCTACGTGTACAACCAGCAGCGAACCGTCGAGCCGTTGTCGGCCATCTCGGAAAATCTGCAGAAGGCGGTCATCGCGGTCGAGGACCGACGGTTCTACTTCCACAAGGGCGTCGATTGGCGCGGCACCACCCGGGCACTGCTGAGCACTTCGCAGGGCGCCCAGCAGGGCGGTTCGACGATCACCCAGCAGTACGTCAAGAACTACCTGTTCCTGGTGCAGGCGAAGACCGACGCGGAACGCGCCGCTGCGATCGCCGTCAGCCCGGGCCGCAAGCTGCGGGAGGCGAAACTGGCGTTGACGGTGGAGCAACACGAGACCAAGGACGACATCCTGGCCGGCTACCTGAACCTGGTGGCCTTTCTGCCCAACACCTACGGCGCCGAGGCCACGGCCGAGCGGCTCTTCGGTGTGCACGCCGCCGACCTGACGCTGCCGCAGGCGGCGCTGATGGCCGGCATGGTGAACAACCCGAACAAATACGACCCGACCGACCCCGACAGCATCGGCAGTGCCCGGACCAGGCGCAACATCGTGCTGGGGTTGATGCAGAAGCAGAATCTGATCAGCGTCGACGTGATGAACAAGGCGATCGCGGCGCCGCTGGGGACCGAAGGCGACAAGGGCCTCAAGACCTACACCGGCTGCGTCTCGGCGCAGGGGTCCGACGTGAACGGCTACTTCTGCCAGTACGTGCTGGACTACCTGGCGAACGCCGGGTTGTCCGGTGACGTCATCGCCAACGGCGGTTACACCATCAACACCACCCTCGATCCGGTGAAGATGGCCGACGCACACAAGGCCGTGCTGGCCCAGGTGCCGCTGACCGCGGCCAACAAGAAGGTGGCCAACGTGATGGCCATCGTTGCGCCGGGCAGCCCCCGCAAGGTGGTGGCCATGACGGCGAACCGGCCCTACGGGCTGAACGCGGCGAAGGGGCAGACCCAGCAGAAGTTGACCACGACGTTCGCGCCGCTCGGCGCCGGTTCGACGTTCAAGATCTTCACGGCCGCCGCGGCGCTGGACGCCGGTCTGGGCACCCAGTCCGTCATCCAGACCCCGGCGACCTACTCCAGCCCGCTGTCGCCGCATCCGTTCAAGAACACCTCCGACAATGGCGAGACGTTCCCGACCACGATGACCCTGCAGCAGGCGCTGGCGACCTCGCCCAACACCGGCTTCGTCAAGCTCGAGGACGATCTGGGCCTGGCCAAGGTCGTCGACATGGCGGTCGCGATGGGAATGAAGGGATACACCCTCAAGGCCGGCGAAGTCGATCAGACCTTCACCGACAGCACGAACACCTACGCGCAGGAACTGGTGTCGCAGAAGGTCGTTTCGTTCACCCTCGGAGTCACCCCGGTGAGCCCACTCGAGCTGGCCAACGTCGGCGCCACCATTGCCTCCGACGGCGTGTGGTGCCCGCCGACGCCGATCAACAATGTGCTGGACCGGGACGGCAAGGCGGTCACCCTCAAGAGTGCGGCGGCCTGTTCGTACATCGTCGCCGGGCAGCAGCAGGCTTCGCAGGACCTGTCCCGGTCGCTCGCGCAGGCGATGGGCGACACCATCACCAACAACGCCGGGACCGCCCACCAGTCGGCCGTCTCGACCGGATGGGACATGACGCAGGGGACAGCGGCCGGGAAGACCGGCACCACCGGCGACTACAAATCCTCCGCCTACCTGGGCTTCACCCCGCTCTACAGCGCGTCCACCCTGACGTTCGACTACCTGAGCAGACCGCAGCCCATCTGCATGTACGCGCCGAACGCACCCAGGACAGCGACGCAGACCCCGCTCGCCATCACCGGTTCCTGCACGATCGCGCAGGCGCAGAGCAGCGAGGGCAACACCAAGGCGACGATCACCGGCCTGACCGGCGGCTCGGTGCCGGCGGCGACCTGGTTCGCCGGCATGAAGGCGGTCCAGCCGGCCAGCTCCTACTTCGCGCCGTCGTCGCCGTCGTACGTCACCGGCCAGGACAACACCCGGGTTCCGGACCTGAACAACCTGAGCGTCGACGACGCCAAGTCGAAGGTGGCCGCCGCCGGGTTCAAGTTCAACTACCTGATCGACAACCAGCCCAACTCCGCGCCCGCCAACACCGTGACCCGACAGGATCCGGCAGCCGGTCAGAGCGCGCTGCCCGGCGCCGCCATCAACGTCTACGTGTCGGCCGGTGGGACCACCACCGGTGGCTGATTCTGCGACGCCGGCGGCCACCAGGTGGCTCTCCGCCGGCGCCGGGCTGACGGCGGCGGCAGCCGGCGGGCTGGTCTGGTCGACGGTGATCGAGCGGCGCTGGTACGCCCTGCGCCGGGTCGAGGTGCCGGTGTTGAATCCCGGGGCGTGGCCGATCCGGCTGCTGCACCTGTCGGACCTGCACATCACTCCGGACCACCAGCACAAGGCGGCCTGGGTGTCCGCGCTCGCCGACCTGCGGCCCGACTTCGTGGTGAACACCGGGGACACGCTGTCGCACCAGAAGGCCGTGCCGATCGCGGTGGCGGCGTTCGGTCCGCTGCTGGACGTGCCGGGCGCATTCGTCTTCGGCAACAACGACTACTACGCACCGCAGCTGAAGTCGCCGCACCGCTATTTCATCAAGTCCCCGTCGCTGCCCACCACATCTCCGCTGCCCTGGCAGGACCTGCGGGCGGCGCAGGTCGAACGGGGCTGGATCGACCTGTCCAACCGCAGGCAGGTCGCCCTGGTGCGCGGGCAGCGGATCGCGCTGGCCGGCGTCGACGACCCGCACCTGCGGCGCGACCGGTACGAGCTCATCGCAGGGCCGGCCGAGACGGACGCGGTGGTCCGCATCGGCGTGGCCCACTCGCCGGAACCACGGGTGCTCGACTCCTTCGCCGGCGACGGCTACGACCTGGTGCTGGCCGGACACACCCACGGTGGGCAGATCCGCATCCCCGGCTACGGGGCCGTGGTGACCAACAGCGGCATCGACCGCGGGCGGGTGCGCGGGCTGTCGCGCTGGGGAACGTCGATGTGGCTCAACGTCTCTGCCGGCCTGGGCAACAGCCCGTACATGCCGGTTCGGTTCTGCTGCCGGCCGGAGGCGACGCTGCTCACGCTGGTGCCGCGGGGCTGATCTCCGGTCCGCAGGGTGGTCCGCTGGTCGGTACCACGCACGCCGATCGGATAGACTTTTCGAGGTTCACGGGGTGTGGCGCAGCTTGGTAGCGCGCTTCGTTCGGGACGAAGAGGTCGCAGGTTCAAATCCTGTCACCCCGACCAGTGACACCGCAGGTCAGACCCGGTTCTCAGGTTCCTGAGGCCGGGTCTTCCTGGTCCTGGACCACTTGCCCTCACTACTCGGAGCGCCTGGCGTGATTGGTGATCGTGGCGGCGTGTTCAGCTGCCGACCAGAGCTCGGATGCTCGACGTGGGGATGCCCCCGTGCAATGCGGTTGCGTTCCGGTCGGTCCTGGCCGATTCCGTTCACATCGGGATCCATCTCCGCGCACGCGCGGAGATCAGCCGGCCTGTTGGTTCTCCAGCACCACAGCCAACCCCTGCCCCACGCCGATGCAGATGGCGGCGACGCCCCAGCGCTCGCGGCGCTCGATCAGCACCCGGGTCAGGGTCGCCAGTATTCGGGTACCGGACGCGCCCAGCGGGTGACCGATCGCGATGGCACCGCCGCGGGTGTTGACGATCTCCGGATCGACCGGCCAGGCGCCGATACAGGCCAGTGACTGTGCGGCGAAGGCCTCGTTGAGTTCGACCGCGCCGACGGCGTCCCACCCGATGCCGGCGCGGGCCAGCGCCCGGCTGGCCGCCTCCACCGGTGCGTAGCCGAACAGCTGTGGCTCCAGAGCGGCCACGCCGCGCCCGGCAATGCGGGCCAACGGATCACGGCCGATCTGTGTCGCCGCCGCAGCGGACCCCAGCAGCACGGCGGAGGCGCCGTCGTTGAGGGGGCTGGCGTTGCCGGCGGTGATGGTGCCTTCCGGTCGGAATACGGGCTTCAAACCGGCCAGCACCTCCGTGGTGGTGGTCGATCGGATGCCCTCGTCGCGGATCAGCTCGGTGCCGGGTACCGCGACGACGTGGTCGTCGTAGAAGCCTGCTTCCCAGGCCGCGTGCGCCTTCTGGTGGGAGGCGGCGGCGAATTCGTCCTGCTGCTGACGGGTGACGCCGTACTTCTCGGCCAGCTGCTCGTTGGCCTCCCCCAGCGAGACCGTCCATACCGCCGGCATCTTCGGGTTGACCAGTCGCCAACCCAGTGTGGTGGACACCATCTCGGCGTTGCCGGCGGGAAACGCCCGTTCCGGCTTGAGCATCACCCAGGGGGCCCGGCTCATCGACTCCACCCCACCGGCCACCACGATGTCGGCGTCGCCGGTCTCGATGCTGCGGGACGCCACAATGGCGGCGTCCAGGCTGGACCCGCACAGCCGGTTGATCACGGTGCCCGGCACGTTGACCGGATAGCCGGCCAGCAGCGCGCCCATCCGGGCGACGTTGCGGTTGTCCTCGCCGGCGCCGTTGGCGTTGCCGAATACGACATCTCCGATGAGCGCCGCATCCAGATCAGCAGATCGCTCCAGCAGGGCGCGCAGCACATGGGCGGCCAGATCGTCCGGGCGGATCTTGGCCAGCGCGCCGCCATATCTGCCGAAGGGCGTGCGTATCGCGTCATAGACGAAGGCGTCGGTCATGATTCCTCCTGCGCTGCAGCGGTCAAGATGGGACCGGCGATGCGGAAGGCGGCATTGGCGTCCGGTACCCCGCAGTAGATCGCCGACTGCAGCAGCACTTCCTTGATCTCCACCGGTGTCAGGCCGTTCCGTAGCGCCGCCCGCAGATGCATCGCCAGCTCTTCATATTGACCCCGGGCCACCAGCGCGGTCAGCACCGCGATCGATCGGCTCCGTCGGTCGAGTCCCGGGCGGGTCCAGATGCTGCCCCAGGCGTACTGGGTGATGAACTCCTGGAACTCGGCCGTCACGTCGGTGACGGCGGCGCCGGCCCGGTCGACATGCTCATCGCCGAGCACCTGCCTGCGCACCCGCATGCCCAGCGCCGCAACCTGTGCCACGGTCGGCGACGCCGCTTGCGGCTCGGCGGCGTAGGCGGCGATCAGCGCGGCCAGCTGCTCCGGAGCCTCCGCCGGTGCCAGATGCGCGACGCCGGGTAATTCGACCATCCGGCCCTGCTGCACTCCGTGGGCGAGGTGGCGCAGCAACGAGGTCGGCGTCACCTGGTCGACCGATCCGGCGACGGCCAGCACCGGAACTAATACCTCGGCCAGCCGGTCCCGCGCATCGAAACCGGCCAGCGCCTGGCAGCAGGCAGCGTAGGAATTTGCGTCGGTGGCGCTGAGCTCCTCGAGCAGCCGCCCGGCGAGATCCGGTTGCCGGTCGGCGAAACCGGGCCCGAACCAGCGACCCGGGGTCGCCTCCCGCACCACCCCGCCCGGCCCCAAACCGCCGGCGGCGACGTCGGCCGCACGCTGGCGCCACCCCTGCACCGTACCGATCCTCGGCCCGCTGCAGGCGATCACCACCCGGCTGACGCGGTCCGGCGCATCCAGGGCCAACTGCAGGGTGACGACCCCGCCCAGTGAGTCGCCGGCGGCGACAATGTCGGTCCCGGTTGCCGTCTCGATGGCGTCGACGGCGCCCAGCACCCCGGCAGCGAGGTCGGCGACGGTGAAGCCGGTGGCCGCTGGGCTGGCGCCGTGCCCCGGCAGATCCCAGGCCAGCACATGGAATCGGTCAGTGAGGAGAGGCGCGCACGCCGCCCAGAGGGTGGCGGATCGGGTGCCCAGCGAAGGGCCGACCAGCAGTACCGGCCCGGCTCCGCCCAGGTCGGTCAGGATGATGGTCGGGACACTCACGAGGGATCCTCCACGTTGCTCGGCATCGGCCGGTCCAGGATGGCGTCGACCAACCCCCCGGCGGCCCCCAGGTAGCCGGTCAATTGCGAGCCGGTGGCGGGACTGTCCAGCAGCCCGCGAATCGCGCGTTGCTCGGCCAGCAGATCAGCGGAGCAGCGGTCGGCATTGGTTCGCATGCGATCGTCGTCGACGATTAGGGACGTGAGCAGCCGGGTCGTCTGGGCGGCCGCGATCACCGACGTCCGGGCAATGGTGCGTAGGGCCGGCCATTCGCTGTGCCACGGACCGGCGCTGCGTTCGTCCTCACCGAGGGCGGCGGCCGTGTGGAGCAGCGCCAGCTGCGGCGGCGCGCTGAGCCCGGCGCGCCGGATCAGCGTGGACAGCACCGGATTCGCCTTGTGCGGCATCGTCGACGAGCCGCCGGGAGTGCCTTCGCGGAGTTCGCCGATCTCGGGCCGGGCCCTGGTCAGCACATAGCCCGCGATGATCGACCAGGAGTCGATGCAGCTGACCAGAGCGCCGGCCAGCGTCGTCAACGGCCGGCGCTGGGTGTGCCAGGGCGGTGCCGCGGCCAGCGACAACCGGCGAGCGAGGTCGGCCGCGGCCGCCATGGCGGTGGCGGCCCGGTCGCGACCGTCCGGCACCAGTTCGGCGATGGCCGACAGCGTGCCGCCGGCCCCGCCGATTTGCACGGGAAGCTGATCGACAGCCGCCGCGAGGCCGGCATCGAGATCAAGGGCCGCGTCCAGCCACCCGGCGGCGACCAGCCCAAAGGTGGTCGGTACGGCGGGTTGGGTGAGGGTCCGGGCGGTCTGGACCGTGTCCCGGTACCGAATGGCCATGTCTCGCAACGCCTCCGCCTGGGAGCGCAGCTCCGACCGGACGTGCAGGGCAGCCCGCCGCAGGCCCAGCACCAGCGCCGTGTCCAGGGTGTCCTGACTGGTCAGCCCACGGTGCAGGAAGCGCGCCGCGTCGGCGCGGCCGCCCTCACGCAGCCGGATCCGCACCAGCGCCACCAGCGGCACCACCGGATTGCCTGACTCCTGCGCAGCCCGGGCCACCTCGACCGCATCGACCTCGGTCACCAGGTGGGACAGCGACCCCGTCGCCAGCATGGCGCTGTCGGGCGCTAGCGAATGGAAAACCATTACAGCAGACCAGGTCTCCTCCACCGACAGCAGATCAGCCAACACGGAGGCGGTATCGAAGATGCCGTCGGCGCCGTCGCCGGGAAGCAGTAGATCGCTCACGACGGCGCCGCGTGCGTCAGGAACACCGTCTCCTGCTCACCCGACAGCCGCACGTCCCAGCGCAACACCCCGTCGCTCTCGTCGGCGATCACTGTGCCGCGGCGATCGCCGGGAAGCGCGGACAGCAAGGGATCGGCGGCCAGCACGGCCGGGTCGACCGGGAGGTAGACCCGGGTGAGCAAGCGGTCGAGCAGGCCCCGGGCGAAGACGGTGACGGCGAAGAACGGCGCCCGTCCGGGTGCGGTGGCTCCCGGGCGCACCGTGGTGAACGAGTACCTGCCCTCGTTGTCGGTGGATGCCCGGCCGAATCCGGTGAAGGTGTGACCGTCCCGGCGCAGGCTGCCCGACCGGGCCACGATGGTCCCGGCCGCGTCTGGCTGCCAGATCTCCAGCAGCGCATCCGGAACCGGCATGCCACCAGCATCCA
>CAXSEW010000107.1:0-9820 GCA_964236185.1 uncultured Nakamurella sp.
CCCTCGTTCTGGTGCTGGCGATGCTGTGCTGGGCCGTTGCCATCCCGCCGGCTCAGGCCAGTGCTGCGCGGGCGGTCCCGACGGGAGCGTCGGCCGGTTCGCCGGCCCCGCTCGACTACGTCGAAGGCTGCCCGACCCGGCCGACGCCGGGGCACTACACCTGCTATTCGCTGCATCAGAAGGGCTACCACCCGATGGCGGCCACCCACGACGGCTTCGGCCCGGCCGACCTTCGGTCCGCCTATGCGCTGCCGTCGGTGTCGTCCACCGCGGGTGCCGGGCAGACGGTCTACGTCATCGACGCATTCGGCTACCCCGCCGCCGAGTCCGACCTGGCCAGCTATCGCTCCTACTACGGACTGCCGGCCTGCACCACCGGAAACGGATGTTTCCACAAGCTGGACCAGGACGGTGGGACGAACTACCCGACCCAGTACGACGAAGGCTGGGCCGGCGAGACGGCCCTGGACCTCGACATGGTGTCCGCGGTCTGCCCGCGGTGCAACATCACCCTGATACAGGCGGCCACCAATGGGAACGACCTGTTCACGGCCGTCGACCGGGCCAACAAGCTGGGCGCGAAGTACGTGTCGATGAGCTGGGGCGGCCCGGAGGACGGTACCGAGCCGTCCTACGACAACGCCTACTTCTCCCGGACCGGCGTGGTCTACGCCGCGTCGTCCGGCGACGGCGCCTACGACGCCGGGGTCAGCTACCCGGCTACGTCGAAGAACGCGGTCGCCGTCGGCGGGACCACGCTGGTGCGCTCGAGCACGGCGCGCGGGTGGTCAGAGACCGTCTGGGACGATGAGGTGCGGACCTTCGGTACCGGTTCCGGATGCTCGGGATACGTAGCGAAACCGGCGTGGCAGCAGATCATCGCCTCCTCCGTCTGCAGCCGGCGGGCCGGCAACGACGTGGCCGCGGTGGCCGACCCGGACACCGGGGTCGCGGTCTACCAGTTGGGTTCGCCGTACGGCGACTGGTCGGTCTCCGGCGGGACCAGCGCCTCCGCGCCGATCATCGCCGCGACCTACGCCCTGGCCGGGCCCCCGGCGGTTGCTGACCTCCCGGCGTCCTACCCGTATTCACAGGCCCGCGGGCTCAACGACGTGGTCACCGGCGACAACGGCACCTGCGCCCAGCCGCTGCTGTGTACCGCAGCCGCCGGCTGGGACGGCCCGACCGGGCTGGGCACGCCGAACGGCCTCACTGCCTTCCGCAAGCTGGCGCAGGCGATCTCGCTGACCAATCCCGGCGACCAGTCGTCCCAGGTGGGCCAGGCGGTGTCGCTTGCCCTCTCGGCGACCGACACGCCCGCCCGCCCGGTGACCTGGTCGGCCACCGGCCTGCCCACCGGGCTGTCGATCAGCACCGGGGCGACCTCGGGCGCGACGACCGCCGGCCGGATCGCCGGAACACCGACCGCCAACGGGGTCTTCGCGGTGACGCTGACCTCCGCCGACTCCACCGGGGCAGCCGCCTCGGTACACCTGCGGTGGACCGTCGGACGCCCGGGAACCTACGTGCCGCTGCCCGGCGCCCGCCTGCTGGACACCCGGTCGGGCGTCGGTGCGCCGGCCGGCCAGCTCTATGCCGGCGAGGCGGCCACCGTGCAGATCGCGGGACGCGGCGGAGTGCCTGCGTCCGGGGTGTCCTCGGTGGTGCTGAACGTGACCGCGACGAACCCGGCGGGCACCGGTTATGTCTCCGTCGGTGCGGCCGGCGCCGGCCGACCGACCACCTCCAACCTGAACTTCGACAAGGGGCAGACCGTCGCGGGGCTGGTCGTCTCCCAGCTGAGTGGTGCCGGCGGCATCAGTGTGTTCTCCTCCAGCCAGAGCGATGTCATCGCCGATGTGGCCGGCTACTACCTGGCCGGCACACCCACCGACGCCGGGAGCTTCACGCCGTTGACCCCGGTCCGGCTGCTGGACACCCGGCGCGCCGTCGGTGCGCCGACCGGAAAGGTGCCGGCCGGTGGGGCGGTGAGCCTGCAGGTAGCGGGTAGGGGCGGCGTGCCGGCCGGGGTCGGCGCGGTGATCATGGGCGTGACGGCCGCTGGGCCCACCGGTGCCGGCTGGGTGACGGTGTACCCCGACCAGGTCGCCAGGCCGACCGCGTCCAATCTGAATTTCACCCTGAACCGGACCGTGCCGAATCTGGTGGTGGTGCCGGTCAGCGGCAACGGGAAGGTGCGGCTGTCGGTATCCGGCGCGGCGACCGACCTGATCGGCGACGTCTTCGGCTATTACCGGGCCGGGACGCCGGTCATCGCCGGGGCTTTCGGCCCGCTGACGTCGGCGCGCGTGCTGGACACCCGCAACGGCCGCGGCATCGCGGGGGTGCCCACGACGCTGGCCGCCGGGAGCACCATCCGGGTCAAGATCACCGGCCAGGGCGGCGTACCGGTCAGCGGGGTGTCGGCGGTCGTGCTGAACCTGACGGCAGTCGGGTCGACCGGCACCGGGTGGGCGACGCTCTACGCCGACGGTCGCCCGAAGCCCTCGACGTCCAACCTCAACTACGCGCGCAACCAGACGGTGGCGAACCTGGTCATGGTGCCGGTCAGCCCGCAGGGTTACCTACAGGTGTCGGTGAACGGATCGGGCACCACCGGCCTGTTCGCGGACGTCGCCGGCTACTACGCCTCGGGCGGATGATCCGCAGCATCGTCGGTGATCATGGACAGCTACATCGTTGGACAGTGACGGACACGTGGGACAGTGGACATGGGGGACACTGGCCAGACACGGGGGACACTAGCCACGTGGGACAGTGACGCGGTGACGGATTCGGCGGGCGAGCAGCACCCGCCGGTGCTCGACGTCTTCATGCAGGGCACGACGTTCTTCGACATGGTGCTGACCGGGCTGCCCTCGCAACCGGTGCCCGGTACCGAGATACACGCCGAGGGAATGGGCTCGTGCCCGGGTGGAATCGCCAACCTCGCGGTCGCGGCGAGCCGATTGGGCCTGCGCACGGGATTGGCGTCCACGTTCGGCGATGACGTCTACGGCGATTTCCTATGGCGCACGCTGCAGGACGAGGGCGTCGACCTCGAGTACTCGAAACGGGTGGCGCAGTGGCATTCGCCGGTAACGGTATCTCTTGCGGTGCAACGAGACCGCGCCATGGTGACGCACGCGCACTCATCGCCGCTGTCAGTGGCGGAGCTGGTGCCCGACCCGCCCACGACGAAGGTGGGGTTCGTCAGCCTGGAGGAGATCATTCAGCCGTGGGTCGGCAAGGCCGCGGCGAAGGGTGCGAAACTGTTCGGTGACGTCGGGTGGGACCCGAGCGAGCAGTGGCGGCCGGAGGAGCTCGCCGGGCTGGCCGAGCTCTACGCCTTCATGCCCAACAGCACGGAAGCGATGGCCTACACCCGCACCGAGGATCCCCGCGCTGCCCTGATGCAGCTGGCCGAGCTGGTGCCGGTCGTCGTGGTCACCTGCGGTGGACAGGGTTCCATCGGCATCGACTCGATCACCAACGAGGAGGAGTGGGTGCCCTCGCTCCCGGTCAACGCGGTGGACGCCACCGGGGCCGGCGACGTGTTCGATGCGGCGTTCGTGCTGGGCACGCTCCGCGAGTGGCCCCTGCGGAACCGGATGGCCTTCGGGAACCTGTGTGCCGCGCTGTCCGTCCAGCGGGTCGGCGGCTCGCTGGCCGCGCCCGGCTGGGGCGATCTGGCCGACTGGCTCTCCGGCGTCCGGCAGGCGGCGCTCGGCGGGTCGCGCTCGGCGGCGGTACTGGCCAACAGCTACGGATTCCTCGCGGAGGAACTGCCGAGCCATACGGCGGTCTCGCTGCGCCGGGCGGCGGCGACCGTCGCCCGGATGTCCGACGCTTGAGCGGTGTCTGCGCCTCGGGTCGGGCGCCGCTGGGTCAGGGCGTCGCGTGAGAGGCTGTGTGCGCCGGGCGAACTGGGCCGCTGCGTCAGCGCCCCGGCGCATCCGCTGCCTTTGTCAGCGCGCGGCGAACTGCGCCGCTGGTTCAGCGCCCGGTGAACAGGGTGGCAACGGCCGGCTCATCCTCTTCGATAGATTCCAACAGGTCGGCGGCGAGCCGCCGGGATCCGATCAGCGGGTGAATGGCGAAACCGTGGACGGCGGCGTCCCGGTCGCGGCGGCGGACCGCCGCGATGATCGCCTCCTCCGCCGCCCGCACCGACGCCACCAACCCCAGCTGGTGCAGCGGCAGTGGCGGTCCCGGTTGCGGGCGCGCCCCGGTACCGTCCACCAGGCAACGGGTCTCGATCACCGTGTCGGACGGCAGCTGCGGGTAGGCACCGCCGTTCGGCGCGTTGACCAGCAGGTCGGCCGGCGGGCTGCCGGGCGCGGCCAGCACCGCCTCGACGATGTCCAGCGCGACGTGCTCGTACCCGCCGCCGGTGAGGTCCGCCTCGTCCCGGTCGGTGTCCCGGGCCTCCGCGAGGTAGGTGGCTTCCCGGTGCTCCCGTGCCTGCTGCCACAGGTCCGCCGCTCGTTCAGGTCGGTCACCGGCGGCCCGGTAGAACCCCTGCTGCTCCCGCTCGACGACCTCGCCGCGGGTCGGGGCAGCGGTCAGTGTGGAGACGACTTCCCCTGCGGCGTAATAGAAGTAGAGATATTCGTTGGGGATGCAGCGCAGCGACCGGAGCAGCTCCGGGCCGAACAGCCGACCTTCTTCGGTGCCGGCCAACAGGGCGCCATCGGCCAGCAGGTCCGGCAGCCGGTCGCGCCCCTGATACTCCAGCGCGGTCAGCCACCCCAAATGGTTGATGCCGGCGTACTGGTACCGCACCTGCTCGGCCGGCAGCCCCAACGCCCGGCACGCCCGCCGGACGAGGCCGATGGGGGAGTCGCAGATGCCGATCACCTTCTGGCCCAGCACGGAGGTCAGCGCCTGGGTGATCAGGCCGGCCGGATTGGTGAAATTGATCAGCCAGGCGTCCGGCGCGATCTCGGCCTGGAGCTGGGCCGCCCGGAGCACCACCGGTAGCGTCCGGAGCCCGAAGGCCAGGCCGCCGGCGCCGACCGTCTCCTGCCCGAGGAGTCCCAGGCGGAGCGCCCGGCGCTCGTCGCGCACCCGGCCGGCTGCCCCGCCGACCCGGATGGCGGAGAACACCATGTCGGCCCCGGTCAGCGCGTCGGTCAGCGATCCGGTGGTCCGGATCCGGACGTTTGGGTCGGGTGGCAGGACCGCCGCGATGACAGCGAGCCGGGCCGGATCGACGTCGTGCAGCACGACCTCGTCGATGCCCAGCTCGGGCCTGGCCAGCAGGGCCCGATGGACCAGCGGCACCCGGAACCCGCCGCCGCCCAGAACGGTCAGCCGCACCGGCGCTCCGAACGCATCAGCTCGGCACCGTCATCAGCACGGTCCTGTGCTCAGCTCGGTCCGTCATGAGCACGGCCCTGTCACCAGCTCGGTCCTGTCATCAGCACGGTCCTGTCATCAGCACGGTCCTGTCATCAGCACGGTCCTGTCATCAACTCGCCCCGTCATCAACTCAGCACCCGCACGGGCGAGCCGGCGACGAACTGGGCGATGTCCTCGACGGCGTCCCGGTAGAAGGTCCGGTACAGCTCGTCCACCACGTAGCCCAGGTGCGGCGTCAGCACCGCGGTCGGCAGGAAGCGGAGCGGATGCGCGGCCGGTAATGGCTCGACGTCGAACACGTCGAGCGCAGCACCGGCGATGACGTTGTGCTGCAACGCATTCACCAAGGCTTGCTCGTCCACGATAGGGCCGCGGGAGGAGTTGACGAGCAGGGCCGAAGGCTTCATCATCGCCAGCTCGGCGGCGCCGAGAAGCCCGCGGGTCCGCCCGCTGAGCACCAGGTGGATGGACAGCACGTCCGACCGGGCCAGCAATTCCTCCTTCGTCACCGCGACCGCACCGATAGCCTCGGCCCGGTCCGGAGTCAGATTCTTGCTCCACGCGATGACCTCCATGCCGAAGGCCAGCCCGATCCGAGCGACCGCGGACCCGACGTTGCCCAGGCCGGCCAGCCCCAGCGTGCGGCCGGACAGGCCCGTGCCCACCGTGCGTTGCCAGCCGCCTGCGGCGATGGAGGCGAACTCGGTCGGCAGATGCCTGGCGGCGGCCAGAATCATCGCCCAGGTGTGCTCGACGGTCGCGTCCGACGAGTAGCCCGTGGCGGACACGGTGATGCCGTGCCGGGCGGCGGCAGCCAGATCGATGGAGGCGTTGCGCGGCCCGGTGGTGACCAGCAGCTTCAGCCCGGGCAACCGGGCCAGCAGCTCGCCCGGGAACGGCGTCCGCTCACGCATGGCGACGACGATCTCGAAGTCGGTCAGCGCGGCCGCGACCTGGTCGGGACCACCCAGATGGCGGTCGAAGAACGTGACGTCCATGCCCAGCGACGCCCATTCGCCCAGACCTGCGGCGACCTGCTGGTAGTCGTCCAGGACGGCAACTCTCATCCAGTCGGACCGTTCTCGGCGCCGACCAGGGCACCTGCCGGAGTCGTGGATGTCGGACCTTCCAGTGCGGCCCGCACGATGCTCAGCGCTTCGTCGGTGCTGAGCCCGAGGCTCAGTGCGGTCGTCGCGTACTGGCGCGCCGCGGCGGCGGTGCGGGCCCGGCCCGCGGAGCCGGCGGCGCTGACGGTGGTGCCTGCCCGGCCGCTGGTGCAGACCAGACCGGCATGCTCGAGCTCGCCGAACGCCCGCGCCACGGTGTTGGCCGCCAGACCCAGTGACGCCGCGAGCGCACGAACGGTGGGCAGCCGGGCGCCGACCGGCAGCTGACCGGACTGGATCTGCCCGGCCAGCTGGGACCGCACCTGCTCGAAGGGCGGGATTGCAGAGGCGGTGTCGATCGTGATCGCGGGCATGTCGCCATTGTGGGTCAGCGCGGCGCTTTCGGCACCAGCAGGGTCGACGATCACGCCGGACCGGGGCGGCCGGCGCACAGCCGGAGCCGGTGCCTACCCTGGCTCTGCACGCCGCTGTACCGCCGTTCGTCGAGGCGGCCGCGGCACCCACCGCCCCCGAGAGGACCGCCACCGTGGCATCGCCCCCGCAGCTCCCAGCATCACGACCACTCCGAGTCGGGGTGGTCGGCCTGGGCTGGGCCGGTCAGCAGCATCTGGAGGCCTACCGGCAGATCGAAGGCGTGGAGGTGATCGGCCTGGCCGGCAAGGAGACAGACGTGCTGGCGAAGTTGGGCGCCCAGTACTGCGTGCCGAACCGGCTGGCCGACTGGCAGGACCTGGTTGCCCTCCCGGACCTGGACGCGGTGAGCGTCGCGGTGCCGACCTTTTTGCATGCTCCGATCGCGGTGGCCGCACTCGATCGCGGGCTGCACGTGCTGAGCGAGAAGCCGATCGCCCGCAACGCCGTCGAGGGGCGGCAGATGGTCGATGCGGCGGTCCGGGCCGGCCGGGTGCTGGACGTCGCGTTCAACCATCGGCGGCGCGGCGACATCATCGCGCTGAAGAAGATCATCGCCGCCGGGGAGATCGGGCGGACGTACTACGCGAAGGCCTCCTGGCTGCGGCGGTCGGGCATTCCGGGCCTGGGCAGCTGGTTCACCAGCCGCGAGCTGGCCGGCGGTGGCCCGCTCGCCGACATCGGAGTGCACGTCCTGGACTATGCGCTGTACCTGCTCGGCGAGCCCAGAGTGACGGCGGTGTCGGCCTCGGTGCACGCCGAGTTGGGACCCCGAGGGCTGGGCGGCTCCGGCCGGGTGGCT
Source organism: uncultured Nakamurella sp. (assembly GCA_964236185.1). Lineage (GTDB taxonomy): Bacteria > Actinomycetota > Actinomycetes > Mycobacteriales > Nakamurellaceae > Nakamurella. Next base: position 7,705 of record CAXSEW010000107.1, read on the forward strand.
GCGGACGCCGCCAGGTCGGCGTTCGAGGTCGAAGACTTCGGCTCGGCGTTCCTGCGGCTGCAAGGCGGCGGCACGCTGATCGTCGAGGCCGGCTGGGCCGCCTACCGGAGCCCCGAGGACCTCATCGACTTCTCGGTCTACGGCACGGACGGCGGCGCGGAACTACGCATCGGGGGCGCCACCGAGACGCCGGTGGGCACGTTGACCGTCTACGGCGAGTCGGCCGGGGTCAACACCGACCGGGTGGTGACCGCCGCGCCCGGCCGCGCCCACCAGCACGTCGTCGAGGATTTCGTCGACGTGGTGCGGGGGAACCCGGCGGGCTGGGCCGCGCACGACGGCTCGCTGGCGCTGACCCGCGCCGAGATCATCGACGCCGCCTACCTTTCGGCGAAGGAGAACAGGGAGATCACGCTATGACCGACCCGACGGCGGCGACGCCCGAGCTACGCATCACCGTCTGGAACGAGGCCGTGCACGAGTCGACGGGCCGTCCGGAGAGCATGGCGACCGACTATCCCGACGGTATCCACGGTGCCATCGCGGCCGGCCTCTCGGCGTCGCTTCCCGGGGCGACAATTCGCACCGCGGTGCTGTCCGATCCGGAGCACGGGCTGACCGAGGAGGTGCTGGCCGATACCGACGTGCTGCTGTGGTGGGGGCACATCGCGCACGACCAGGTGGCCGACGACGTGGTCGACCGGGTGCAGCGGCACGTGCACGGCGGCATGGGTCTGCTGGTGCTCCACTCCGGGCATTTCTCCAAGATCTTCATCGCTCTGATGGGTACCACCTGCTCGCTCAAGTGGCGTAACGAGGGCGAGCGCGAGCTGGTCTGGACGGTCAACCCCACGCATCCCATCGCCGCCGGCATCCCGCAGCCGATCGTCATTCCGCACCAGGAGATGTACGGGGAGTTCTTCGACATCCCGGCGCCGGACGAATTGGTCTTCGTGTCGTCGTTCGACGGCGGCGAGATCTTCCGCTCGGGCGCCGTGTTCCACCGCGGCCGGGGCCGGGTGTTCTACTTCTCGCCCGGCGACCAGGAGTACCCGGTGTACCACCAGGCCGAAATCCGGCAGGTGCTGGCCAACGCGGCGCAGTGGGCGGCTCAGCCGGGCGTGTCCAGAGCCGCACCGGCGGTGACGAACCCGGATCGGGACTGGTTCGTGCACTGAGCGTCGCGGGGCCCGGCCGTTCGGTCGCGGGCCCGGCCGTTCAGTCCCGGGGCCCGGCCGTTCAACGGAACTGTTGCGCCGAGGTCTCCAGCCGCTCGCAGTAGGCCGTCCACCACTGGGCGTCGCCCGGTGCGAGGTTGTTGTTGTTGGCAGCCAGTCCGGCTGCGCCGTCGACGAGCTCGCGGACGATGTCGGCGTGCCCGGCGTGCCGGTCCGTCTCGGAGATCATGTGCACCAGGATGTGCTGCAGCGTCACCTCGCTCCGCTCGTCCGGCCACCACGGCACCCGTCCGACCGCGTCCAGCGGCAAAGCCTCGATGGTGACGTCGGAGTGCGCCCAGGCCCGGCGGTAGAGCGCCACCACCTCGTGCCGGGACTGGTCCGCAGGGACCCACATGTCGGCGTTGGGCTCCGCATTCTCTTCCAGCCACGGCAGCGGTTCGCCCGATGGCCGCCCGAACGTCTCGCCGAAGTAGCCGAACTCCATGCTGGCCACGTGCTTCACCAGCCCCAGCAGATTGGTGCCGGTCGGCGTCAGCGGACGCCGGACGTCGTATTCGGATGCGTTCTGCAGCTTCCACAGCAGCGCATCCCGACCCCGCTGCAGGTAGCGGATCAGCATGGCCTTGGGTTCCATCGTCGTCATGCAGGTCACCCTGCCACTGGGGTACGACAGTCGCTCAGGAGGTCGAGATCGGCGCCCCGGTGCTGCCGGCGATGTCCTGCTCGCTGATACCTGGCGCCAGTTCCACCAGCCGGAAATGGTCGCCGGCGGTGTCCAGCACCCCGAGGTCGGTGATGATCCGGTCAACGACACCCCGACCGGTGAGCGGGAGCACGCACGCGGTGAGCAGTTTGGGCGCGCCGCCCTTGGCGACATGATCCATCAGCACGATGACCCGCTTCGCGCCGTGCACCAGGTCCATCGCGCCGCCCAT
>CAXSEW010000108.1:0-9817 GCA_964236185.1 uncultured Nakamurella sp.
GGCGGTACTCGGCAACGCCGGCGTGTCGATCGCCGACAGTGGAGTGCTGGCCGCCGTTCTCGGCGCCGCTGTCTACCTCGCGGGCACCGGCCTGCTCGGTGTCGCTCTGGGATTCCTGCTGCGCAGCACAGCGTCGGGCATCGCCGTCGCGGTGGCAGCCTTCTTCCTGCTGCCGGGCATCCTGGGGCTGTTCTCCGACAGCGTGCAGAAGGACATCACTCCCTATTTGCCATCCAGTGCCGGCACGTCGCTGACATCGGTGACCCACACGTCGCAGTATCTGGACTACGGGCCGGCGCTCCTCCTGCTGACGGCGTACGTCGTGGTGTTCGTCGGAGCCGCCGCGGTCCGCATGTTGCGCAGCGACGCCAACTAGGGTTCGCCAGGTCCCCGGGCCTGAGACGATTGCGGTCCGTCAACGAAGGGGAAACCATGGCGCGGCAGATCATCACCACCCCGAAGGCGCCGAGCTCGTCGCTCTACAGCCAGGGAGTCAAGGTCGGACCCCAGGTGTTCGTCTCCGGAACGACCGGTATCGATCCGGGCACGGGCAAGCTGGCGGGCGGCACCATCGAGCTCCAGACCCGCCAGGCGCTCGCCAATTGCGAAGCAATCCTGCAGGCCGGCGGCGCGAGCCTGGACGACGTCGTGGAGGTGGGCATACTGCTGACCGATCCGAGGGACTTCGCGGGCATGAACGAGGAGTACGCGCGGTGGTTTCCGGCGGACCCGCCGACCCGTTATGCGGCCAAGCTCGGAGTCGAAGTCACCGGGCTGCTCGTCTCCATCCGGATGACCGCGATCATCAGCTGATCCTCGTCGAGTGATCCTGATCGGGTGGTGGTTGCGGGCTCGCGGCGCACCGCTCGTGGTACGCCGGACCATCACCAATACCTCGTGTGGCGGTGACCGCGGTCCGGGGACGGATCACCGCGCTCAGCCAAGCCAACGGACGTCCGCTGGCCGGTGCCTCCCCGGTGGCGGGTTGAACAGCACCCTCAAGTTCCCACTGCCTGGCGGTCAAGTGCTGGAAGCATTCTCCGACGGTTCGACCTGCTGGGCGACTACCGGCTTCCGCTGACCACGGTGCTTCGGCGCTGCAGGGCGACAGGCGCAGTCCCCGCTAGGGTGGGGGAATGCGGCTGGTCTCGATGCTCCCGTCAGCAACCGAAATCGTCTATGCCCTCGGGCTGGGCGACGATCTGGTCGGCGTGACCTTCGAGTGCGACGAACCGGCATCGGCGCGGTCTGACAAGACGATCGTGGTCGGGGGTCGGGACACCACAGGTATGACGCCCAAGGAGATCGACGGCTACGTGCGGGACGCCATGGCGGCCGGCGAGGACCTGTACACGCTGCACGGCGGGGCCCTCTCCGCGCTGGCGCCGGACGTCATCCTCACCCAGGACCTGTGCCGGGTATGCGCGTTGCCCTCGGGGCAGGTCGAACAGGCACTGTCCTACCTCGGGTGCCAGGCGGACGTCGTTTCTCTCGATCCGCACAGCTTGGCCGATGTCCTGGACACCATTGTGCTGGTGGGGCAGCGGACCGGGACAGCAGACCGTGCACAGCTGCTGGTCGACGGACTGCGGGCTCGGCTGGACGCGGTCAGCACGGCCGTCGCCGGTCGGCCGCGACCGAGGGTAGCGGTGATCGAGTGGGTCGACCCGCCCTTCACGGCGGGGCATTGGGTACCTGACCTGGTGACGGCGGCCGGCGGGGACCCGGTGTCCGGCCGGCCCGGGCGGCCGTCCGTGACCGCGACCTGGGATGACATCAGTGCCTCCACACCGGATCTGGTCGTCGTGGCGCCGTGCGGTTACCACCTGGAGGGCGCCGCCGACCAGGCCAGGGCCGTCGCCGACCAACTGCCGGGAGTTCCGATCTGGGCCATCGACGCCGACGGCATCATCGTCCGGCCAGGTCCGCGACTGGTCGACGGTGTCGAAGCGCTCGCCGCGGTGTTGCACCCGGCCGCAGTGGCGACCGTACCCGGCCGGGCGCAGCGGGTCGTCTGACGCGTTGCCCACCAGGGACCCGCTTGGCCAGCGGTGGCCCTTCCTCCGCTGACCGTTCCGCCACGGAAGCTGTTGGTCGGCGGTCGGTCAAGAGCCGCGGTCGTCGTTCGCCGGCATGGGCAGGCCGAAACTCCGGGTGAGCGCAGCGACGTCCTGCAGATCGACGGGCCGGAGCGGATAGCCGGTGTGACATTGCAGGGCCCACTCGACCGAGTCGCACCGGACGGGCCACCCGTCGATGAGACCCGACCCCGCCAGCGAGGTGGCGGCAAATGTCAGACCACCGACCACACTTCCGTAGTGGAGCTCCCGCGTTACCGGGAGAACTTCGTAGAAATGTAGGTCGACGCGAGTGGTCCGGCCGTCATGAAGGACGAAGTTCCAAGGCATGTCACCGCCCCAGGGCAGGATTCGATCGACGCCGAGCGCGGTGAGGACTCTGATCAAGGGATCCAGTTGCACCGCCTGGACCCACAGGTCCAGATCCGAGTGTTCACGTGTTTGGTGGCCGATCAGGGCGTCGATCGCCCACCCGCCGCCGACACAGGGTTCGACTCCGCCATCCTGGAGCGCCTCGATGATGCTGACCGCCGTTGTTGCCGCCATCAGGTGCTGCTGGGCTCCCGTCATAGGCGGGAACCATAGGCAATGAGCTTCTCGTTGACCATCGGATTGATGGACGCGTGCGCCGCGCCGGGGACGTTCCGGCCGGTGGATGATGCCGGCGTCACCGCAGTCTCGTCGAACGTCCCTGTGCCCGGTAACGTCCCCCGCATGAAGCTACTGCGGGTCGGCCCGGTCGGTGCAGAAGTTCCGGTAGTGATGGACGGTGACGGCCGCGCCTTCGACGTCTCCTCTCTCACGACGGATTTCGACGGAGCGTTCTTCGCCGGCGGCGGAGTCGACCGGATCGAGCGGGCCGCCGGCTCGCTGCCGGCGATCGACATCGGTGGGCGGCGGATCGGCCCGCCGATCGACCGGCCCGGCGCGGTGCTGTGCATCGGGATGAACTATGCGGCGCACGCGGCCGAGAGCGGCGCCAATCCACCGGAATTCCCGGTGCTGTTCTACAAGTCGCCGAACACGGTCGTCGGGCCCGACGACGAGGTGCTCATTCCGCGCCGTTCGGTCAAGACCGACTGGGAGGTGGAGCTGGCCGTCGTCATCGGCCGCACAGCTCGCTATCTACCATCCCGCCAGGCGGCGCTGGACTGCGTCGCCGGATACGTGTTGTCCAACGACGTCTCCGAGCGAGCCTGCCAGCTGGAGGTGAGCGGAGGTCAGTGGTCCAAGGGCAAGAGCTGCGAGACCTTCAATCCGCTCGGTCCGTATCTGGTGACCCCGGACGAGATCGGCGACCCGCAGGACCTGCGGCTGCAGAGCTGGGTGAACGGCGAGGTGCGGCAGGACTCGACCACCCGCGACATGATCTTCGACGTCGCCGAGATCATCTACCAGCTGAGCCAGGTGTTGGTGCTGGACCCCGGCGACCTGATCAATACCGGTACGCCGCAAGGGGTTGCGCTCTCCGGCCGGTTCCCGTTCCTGAAAGCCGGCGACGTGATGGAGCTCGAGGCCCGAGGCCTCGGACGGCAACGGCAGGTGCTCGGCCAGGCATGACGGCGCTCGATCTCCAGGCGCTCGACCTGAACGCCGACCTCGGCGAGAGCTTCGGTCGCTGGGTGCTCGGGGACGACGAGGCCATGCTGGAGGTGGTCACCAGCGCCAACATCGCCTGCGGCTTCCATGCCGGCGATCCGCTGACGCTGCATCGCACGGTTGCGGCGGCGGCGCGGCGGGGCGTGGTGATCGGCGCCCAGGTCGGCTACCGGGACCTGGCCGGATTCGGCCGGCGCTTCCTGGACATGGCGCCGGACGAACTGACCGCGGACGTGATCTACCAGCTCGGCGCACTGGACGGACTGGCCCGCAGTGTCGGCAGCGCCGTTCGCTACCTCAAGCCGCATGGCGCGCTCTACAACACCATCGTCACGCACGAAGGCCAGGCGGCGGCGGTGGTCTCCGCGGTTCTCGCCTACGACCCGGGCCTGCCGGTCGTCGGGCTACCGGGCTCGGCCTTTCTGGTGCTCGCCGCCGACGCCGGGCTGCGCTGCGTGCGGGAGGCGTTTGCCGATCGCGCCTACACGGCCGCCGGCACGCTGGTCCCGCGGCGCGAACCCGGCGCCGTGCTGTCCGACCCGGTCGCCGTCGCGGACCGGATGGTGGCGCTGGTGACCACCGGATCCGTCGAGGCGATCACCGGCGAGGCGGTGCCGGTGGCCGCCGACTCCGTGTGCGTGCACGGCGATTCCGCCGGCGCGGTGGACATGGCCCGCGCGGTCCGGGCGGCGCTCGAGGCCGCCGGGATCCAGCTGCGGCCGTTCGTCTGATCCGCCGCCGGCGACCGGGTTACCGTGGGCAGCATGGACATCGATGTCGCCCGGCCGCTGCTGCCCGGAGATCTTTTCGGTTACGAGGCGATGCTGTCGCCGCTGGAGTGGGAGCTGATCATGGCCACCCGCGCCTTCTTGGCCGAACAGGTGCAACCGATCGCCGCTGACTGCTGGGCCAAGGCCGAATTCCCGTTCCAGATCGTCGAGCCGATGGCCGAGCTCGGCATCATCGGCCTGTCCTACGGCCTCGGCGGTCAGCCGCCCGCGGGCCAGCTGTTGGTCGGCTGGCTCGGGCTGGAGATCTCCCGGGTCGACCCGTCGATCGCCACCTTCTTCGGCGTGCACAACGGACTGGCGATGGGCAGCATCCACATCTGCGGCTCCGAAGAGCAGCGGCAGCGCTGGCTACCCGCCATGCAGCGGATGGAGCTGATCGGATCGTTCGGGTTGACCGAGCCCGACGGCGGCTCCGACGTCGCGGGCGGGATGCGGACCACCGCCCGCCGGGAAGGCGACACCTGGATCCTCAACGGCGCGAAGCGGTGGATCGGCAACGCCACCTTCGCCGACCTGAACGTCATCTGGGCCCGGGACGTCGCCGACGACCACGTCAAGGGATTCGTGGTGGAGAAGGGCACGCCCGGGTTCACCGCCACCAAGATCGAGGGGAAACTGGCGCTGCGGACCGTGCAGAACGCGGACATCGTGCTGACCGACTGCCGGGTCGGCGAGGACAACCGGCTGGCCGGCGCCAACTCGTTCCGCGACACCAGCGTGGTGCTGCGGACCACCCGCGGCGGAGTCACCTGGTCGGCGGTCGGCTGCCAGATCGGGGCCTACGAGGCGGCCGTGGCCTACGCCAAGGAGCGCATCCAGTTCGGCAAGCCCATCGGCCACTTCCAGCTGATCCAGGACCTGCTGGCCCGGATGCTCGGCAACATCACCGCCTCGCTCGGAATGGCGGTGCGGGTGGCGCAGTTGCAGCAGGACGGAATCTTCCTCGACGAGCAGGCGGCGCTGGCCAAGTGGTACTCCACCACCCGGCTCCGGGAGACGGCGGCCTGGGCGCGAGAGATCATGGGCGGCAACGGCATTCTGCTCGACCGGGACGCTGTCCGGTTCTTCGCCGACGCCGAGGCGCTGTACTCCTACGAGGGCACCGCGCAGATGAACGCGCTGATCGTCGGGCGGTCGATCACCGGCAAGAGCGCTTTCGTCTGAGGCTCGCCTTCCGGCAATCGTAGCACGCACGGTGCGCTGGTATGCCCATCGACGGCGCTACGAGCGGGCCGGCGGTGCTACAAGCCGCTAGCCGCGAGCCCGCGGATCAGCGGCGGACGAACTCCAGGTCGAAGATCTCCCGCCCGGCGGCTAGCCCGCGGCGCTCGAAGCGGGTCTTCGGCCGGAACTCCGGACGGGCCGCCCAGCCGGGGTAGGCGTTGCGCAGGCCCTTCGTCGTGCTGCCCACCGCGAGCATCTGCTCCGCGTACGGCGCCCAGTCGGTGGCCAGTCGGAACGTGCCACCGCGGCGCAGCCGGGAGGCGACCAGTTCGGCGAACTCGGGTGTCACCAGGCGGCGCTTGAGGTGCTTGGTCTTCGGCCACGGGTCGGGGAAGAACAGCCAGACCTCGCTGAGCGTGCCCGGCGCGATGAGGTCGGTCAGGATCTGCACGCCGTCGCCCCGCATCACCCGGACATTCGGTGCCTGCGCCCGCGCGAGGTGGTAGAACGTCTGCGCCACACCGGGTTTGTAGACCTCGATCGCCACGAGGTTGATCTCCGGGCGGGCCAGCGCCATCCGCGCGGTCGACTCGCCCATGCCCGAGCCGATCTCCAGCACCAGCGGAGCGGACCGGCCGAAGACCTGCTCCGGCTCGAACGGACGGTCGCCGGAGAACATCTCCGGATCCAGGTACCACGCGTCGGCGTGCGCATCCCAGGCGCGCCGCTGCACGTCGTTCAGCCGTCCACCCCGCGGATGGAAGCTGACGACGCGACGGAAGTGCGCGGGCAGGCCGTCGGTGGGTGCGACGGTGCGGATCCGCGAGTCCTGCATTCCCGCGAGGGTAGGTGGCGGGTCCTGCAGAAGCGAATTGCCGGGTGCTTCCTGCGACGTCGCCGGGTGCACGGCGCTCGGCCGCGGCTGTTCATCCGGCCGTGCCGCCCCCTGCCAATACAGCTGTACCGATCCATGGCCGCCGGCGGGCCGACCAGGGAAACCCGGTCACGCCCGGCTCGGAACGCTGACCCGTCAGGCGTCACGTCGGTTCAGTACCGCAGCGGCAACCAGCCACAGCACGACGCCGGTGGCCAGGAAGACCAGCAGCCCCTGGACCGGAGTCGGCCCGGCGGTGTTGACCACGCCCGAGAATCCGTCGCCCGGTACCGACGTCGGAGTGACGAAGCGGTCCCCGGCGGCGAACGGCAGCCACGGCCCGACCTTCGGCCCGACGGTCGGGATCAGCGTGAATAGCTGCTCGATCAGCAGCGGCCAGAGCAGCAGCAGGGCGATGGCTCCCGCGGACTGCCGGAGCAGCGTGCCGACCGAGACCGAGATGACTGCGGCGATGGCAAACAGGGCCGCGTATCCGGCCACCTCGCGCCACACCTGCCCCTGCAGCACCAGCGGCGCGGGTGGTTCCTTCGCCAGCGCCTTGGTCAGGAAGAACGCGCCGACGGCGCAGACGAATCCGACCACCGCGCCGAGTGCAGCCAGCAGCAGTGTCTTGGCCAGCAGTACGTCGACCCGCTTCGGCGCGGCCAGGAACGTGCTCTTCAGGGTGTTGAACCGGTATTCCGTGGTCACCGCCAGAGCGGCCAGCACCATGAAGATGCTCATGCCCAGCCCCACTCCGCGCAGGGCGAAGTACGGGATCGCCTGACTGCCCCGTTGTGCCAGCCCGATCAACAGGCCGAACAGTCCCGACGCCAGCACGATCGCGGCGAGGCACCAGTAGGGCGAGCGGGTGGAGAAGAGCTTGATGCGTTCGACGGTGATCAGGCTCATCGGAGGTTTCCATCCTGGCCGGTGGTGGCGGGTGCGAAGGACGGCGGCGGACCCGCCGGCACCATCGGATCGGCGCTGGTCGGGAACCGCTGCCCGCCGTACTCGACCGAATCGCCGGTGAGCTGCATGAACGCCTCTTCCAGCGATCCCTGGACGGGCGCCAGCTCGTGCAGGGTGATGCCCGCCGCGCCGGCGACGTCGCCCACCCGTTCGATGGGTGCGTTGTGCACGATCAGCGCGCCGTCCGCCGGTGTGGTCGCCACGCCCTGCCGCGCGAGCACGTCGGCCAGCGCGGCCAGCTGCGGTGACCGCACCCGCACGGTGGATTCTGTCGACTGCGAGATGAAGTCGGCGGTAGCTGCGTCGGCGATCAGTCGGCCGCGGCCGATGACGATGAGATGCTCAGCGGTGACGGCCATCTCGGACAGCAGGTGGGAGGAGACCAGCACCGTCCGGCCGGCGGCCGCCAAACTCTGCATGAACTGGCGGATCCACAGGATGCCCTCCGGGTCGAGGCCGTTGACCGGCTCGTCGAACAGCAGCACCTCCGGGTCGCCGAGAATCGCCCCGGCCAGCCCCAGTCGCTGCTTCATGCCGAGAGAGAACTTTCCGACCGCCTTTCCGGCGACGGCGGTCAGACCCACCGTCTCCAGCACCTCGTCGACCCGCTTGCGGGGCAGCTTGTTCGACGCCGCCAGCCACCGCAGGTGTGCACGGGCGGTCCGATTGGGGTGCACCCAGTTCGCGTCGAGCAGTGCCCCGACCTTGGTCAGCGGCCGGACCAGCGATGCGTACCGTTGCCCGTTGATCAACGCCTGACCTGACGTGGGATTGTCCAGACCGAGGATCATTCGCATAGTCGTCGATTTACCGGCGCCGTTGGGCCCGAGGAATCCGGTCACCGTCCCAGGTCTCACCGTGAAGGACAATTGGTCGACGGCTTTCGTCTGGCCGTAGATCTTCGAGAGGCCGGCAACTTCGATCATGGACCCATCCTCCACCACTGCGTGCCGGTTGTCGCTGGCTACCAGAGTTGGGGCCGGACGCGACGAAAGTTCCTGGACAGCAGGCTCACGATGCGGCGATCAGAGACGAGCCGGAACCTCTGCATTGGCCTCAACCTCTGGCATGGGCAGGTCGGCCGGGCGTTGGAGTTTCTCCTCCGGAGTGGCGCCGCCGCGCCCACGGTCGACCACCCCGGCGCGCTCACCGCTGGCGTCGGCCGGAATGCGGGGAAAGGCGCGGATCGCCAGCACCAGACAGGCGATCGCGCCCGGTAACTCGACCAGCGCCGCCATCGCGATGGCTAGCGCCCTGGCGTGCCCGGGAGCGGAGGTGGTGACGTCGATCCAGGCATCGGCGGCGAGCAGCGCGGAGGTGAAGGCCGCCGGCAGAGCCTGGTAAGGGCTACGTCGCCACAGCAGAACTCCGGTGAGCACCAGGCCCACTGCCTCGGCGATGTCGAGCCCGGTCCACATCAGCGACCAGTTCCGGGCCCGGGTGGTGTGCGGCAGGGCGCCGGCGAGATAGAGGATCCACGGCACCAGCAGCAGACCACCCAGCACCATGGCCGGGGCGGCCAGGTGCTCCCGGTAGGTGCGGTAAGTGGGCATCCTTCCAACGTACGTGGGGCTGGCGGTGGTCACGCTGCCCAGCAGCTGTGCTCCAGCTGTGGGTAGTGGTGGTGGGGTCAGTGCTGCTGGATCATCGCGCCGACCCGACCACTGACGGCGACCGCCACCACGATGACCACGGCGACGACGAACGAGGCCAGCAGCGTGTGCAGTGGCTTGCGCACGTCGCGGGGGCCACGGTCGCGGGCGTGCAGCAGCAGGGCGAGGGCGGTCAGCGATCGGGTGGCGTGCGCCTGTAGCACGACCTTCGGGCGGGTCTGGTTCATCGGGCCGGTCCGGTCGGTTCCGGAGGTTCGATCTTGCGCAGCACCAGGGTGCCGAAGCCGCGCTCGATGCCCGGGGCCGCCGGCCGGTCGACGGGCAGCTCCTGTATCGGGGGCTCGACACCTTCGGCAGGCCCGGCGGGTTCCTCAGCCTGCTCGGACGCCGGCTCGACGCGCACGCTCTCGGCGGCGCTCCGCACCATCGACTCCAACGCGTCGGTGAGGTCGGGGTAGGCGCTGGCACTGGAGAGCACCACGGTCCAGGTGGTGTCGGGGATCGGCACGAAAGCCTGGATGGTGGTCAGCACGGCGATGTCCGCCGTGCCGGGCACCACCATGGTCATCCGGTCGCTGTGCATCACCGCTGGACCCGCGTCGGTGCTGATCTCGCTGGCCACGCCGGTGCGCGGCAGGATGTCGTGCACGCGGCCCAGGGAGGCCGGCCGGCCGTCACTCGCGAAGGCGACGTGCAGACCGAAACTCGCCGCGCCACCGGCCGCCC
>CAXSEW010000109.1:0-9764 GCA_964236185.1 uncultured Nakamurella sp.
TGGCCACTACCGAGGACCGGGCGGTGCCGGCGCAGGGATGGGTGGGCGGGTGGATGAATTGGTGGCTGGGGGTGGCTGCTGGTGATGCAGTGGTAATGCGGTTGAGCTCAGGAGGAGCGCCCTGCGGCACTCCCCCTGACGGCGAGAACTAGCGACGCAACCCGAGCCGCTCGATCAGCGAGCGGTAGCGGGCGATGTCGATGTTCTGCAGGTAGCGCAGCAGGCGGCGGCGCTTGCCGACGAGGGCGAGCAGCCCGCGGCGGGTGTGGTGGTCGTGCTTGTGCTCCTTGAGGTGCTCGGTGAGATCCGAGATCCGCTTGGTGAGCATCGCAACCTGGGCCTCGGCCGAGCCGGTGTCGGTCTCGTGCAGGCCGTACTCGGCCAGGATGGTCTTCTTCTGATCGGTGGACAAAGCCACTGGGGGTGCTCCTTGTGCGTTGCTGTCGCGTGCGCTGCCCGCACCGGAAGCAGATCGCCCGGGGGGATGACGGTACCGGCCGCCACGGACTGAGGCCGGACCCAAGCGCTCACTTTACCAGCCGGGCCCGCCCCGGGCCGCATCCTCGATCCGCCGGCCGAGCCGTCGCATCGCTCGCAGTACTTCCCTGCGCCGGTCCGCCGCTCCCCAGTTGGCGATCACCGTGTAGGCGACGGTGCGCACCGGGCCGGTCAGCAGCCCGGTTTCGGCCCGCGCCCCCACATCGGTACCGGTCTTGTTCACCAGGAGCAACTCGCGGTCGGCCTCCCGATGGGCCAGCGGGTCCAGACCCCAGCCGGCGGCGACGAGGGACAGGTCCAGACCTTTCGCCAGCCAGTCGAGCACCTGACCGGCCGTCGGGTCGCCGACCTGTCGCTGCACCGCGAGCCGCATCAGCAGGGCGGTGAGCTCGGCAGCGGTGCCGGTGGACAGCGTCGGTGGGTCGGCCTCGGTCCGCAGATCCCGGACCCGGTCGTGCAGTGCGGTACGACGCAGCCCGGTGCGTGCGGCGGAAGCGGCGACGGCGCCCAGGCCGAACCGCCGCAGCAGGACGTTGGTGGCGAGGTTGTCGCTGGCCATGCCGACCAGCTCGCACAGGTCCACCACCGGCAGTGCGTCCACCGCCAGGTACTGCCAGATGCCGGAATCGGCGACCCGGTCGTCACCGGTGCGGGTGAGCAGTTCACCCGGGTCCGCCGCGCCGCTCGCGATCAGTCCGGCGACGTGTTCGAGCAGCAGCAGCTTGCCGATGCTCGCTGTCCGCAATACCCGGTCCGGGTCCCGTTCGAACAGCACCTCGCCGGACCCGGCGTCCACCACCTGCACCGACCACCGCGTCAACCGCTGCGGCCCAGCACTTCTCGGGTCTGCTCGACGTCCCGGCCGATCTGCGCGATGAGCTCGTCCACTCCTTCGTACTTCACCATGCCGCGCAGCCGTTCGACGAAGTCGAGGGCGACCCGGCGGCCGTAGAAGTTGCCGCCCTCGTCCAGTACGAACGCCTCGACTGTGCGGACGCGACCGGAGAACGTCGGATTCGAGCCGATGGAGATAGCGGCGGGTGAGCGGCGGTCACCGAGCAGGAACCAGCCCGCGTACACGCCGTCGGCCGGGATGGCGCCGTGCGGCACGACGTCCAGATTGGCCGTCGGGTAGCCGAGCTCGCTGCCGCCGCGGCCTTCGCCGTGCACCACCACGCCCTCCACCCGGTGCGGGCGACCGAGGGCCTCCGCTGCGGCGTGCACGTCGCCGGCGTCGACGCTGGCCCGGATCAGTGTCGACGACACCGTGAGGGTGTCCTTGGACACCAGGCCGACGCCCTGCGTGGTGAACCCGAACCGTGAGCCCAGCTGAGCGAGCAACGCGACGTCGCCGGCGTTGCGGTAGCCGAACCGGAAGTTCTCCCCCACCATCACGGCGGCGGCGTGCAGCTTCTTGACGATGATGTCGTAGACGAACACCTCGGGGTCGGTGGCGGCGACGACCGGGGTGAACGGCAGCACCAGGATCGCGTCCAGACCCAGCTCTGCGGCCAGCTCGGCCTTGCGCCGCAAGGTGATCAGCTCCGCCGGGTGGCTGCCCGGTCGGATCACCTCGGACGGGTGCGGATCGAAGGTCATCAGCACCGCCGGCAGGCCGAGCTCGCGGGCCTTGGAGACGCACGCGTGCACCAGTTCCTGGTGGCCGCGGTGCAGACCGTCGAAGACACCGATGGTCAGCACGCAGCGGCCCCAGCCGTCGGGGATCGCGTCGACCCCACGCCACCGTTCCATTCCTCCAGTATCGCCCAGCCCCGGCCGGGGCGGTCAGCCTGCAGGATCCCAGACCAGCCGCGGCCGGGCCAGCCCGCCCGACTCCTCCACCAGCGCGAGCAGCGCGTCGCCGCAGTACAGGCCGTACACCCCCGGCAGACCAGCCGCAGGGATCGGCCGGCCGTAGCGCATCTCGCGGGCCAGCGGCTCATCGACGGTGCGGACGGCGAACGACTGCCAGACGGCGGCCGCCGCCGGCAGCACCGCCCGAGCGACGCTGGCACTGAACTCCGCCGGCACGTCCGGCGACTTCTCGCCGCGGGCCGGTACCCCGGCCGGGCCATAGACGTCGACGGCGTCGGCCACCGAGAACGGCCCGACGGTGGTCCGGCGTAGCGCCGTCAGGTGTCCGCCGATACCCAGGCCGGCGCCGAGATCCCTGGCCAGCGAACGGATGTAGGTGCCCGTGGTGCAGTCGACGACGACATCCAGGTCGATCAGGCCGGCCTCGCGGCGCAGCTGCCCCAGCACGTCGAACCGGCCGACGGTCACCGGTCTCGCAGCCAGCTCGACCTGCTCGCCGGCCCGCACCCGCTCGTAGGCGCGGCGGCCGTCCACCTTGATGGCCGAGACCGCGCTGGGTACCTGCAGAATGTCGCCGGTCAAGGCGGCGATGCCGGCGCGAATCCGGTCCTCGCCGACGGCCTCGACGTCCGCCGGATCGGTCGAGGACGTGACATCGCCGTCCGCGTCGTCGGTCGTGGTCGTGACCCCGAGCCGGATGGTGGCCAGGTAGGTCTTGTCGGTCAGCGCGAGGTGCCCCAGCAGCTTGGTGGAACGTTCCACGGCGACCACCAGCAGGCCTGTCGCCATTGGGTCCAGGGTGCCGGCGTGGCCGATCCGGCGGGTGTGCAGGACACGGCGCAGCCGGCCGACGACGTCGTGGGAGGTGCAGCCGGCCGGCTTGTCGACCAGCAGCAGGCCGCCGTCAGGAGGCAGCTCCGCGGACATGTCTCGCCTCCTGCTCGAGCTCGGCCAGCTCGGCCAGCTCTTCCTTGTCGACGAGGTCCCCGCGGTGCACGTGCAGGTGGACCGGCACCTGCTCGCCGCGGGCCTCCGCCTTCAGCACCATCGCCCGGGTACGCAACCACCAGGTCAGCATCCTTGCCAGTCCGATGCCGGTGAGCAGCAACAGAGCGCAGAACGCGACCCGGTAGCCCTCGACGACATTGCCGGGACCGGTGTGCACCCGGTCGAGGATCTGCCCGACCAGGAAGGTGCCGATCACGGCCCCGCAGAAGCCGCCGATGTTGACCATGCCGGTGGCCGTGGAGATGCGGTGCCGGGGGTTGTAGTCGCGGGCGAGCATGAAGGCGACGGCGGAGGTCGGACCGCAGATCGAGAAGATGACGATCACCAGCACGATGACCGGGAACGGCGGATGCCCGCCCGGCCAGCCGATCAACAGCAGCCAGCCGACCATCGCCAGCAGGCAGACCACGACGGCCAGCGGCGTGCGGATCTCCGGGCGCCGACCCAGGGTCTGGCCGACCGCGATGTTGGCGATCACACCGCCGACCACCAGGAGCAGCAACAACGACGAGGCCACCGAGGTGGGGTATCCCAGGGCGTGGGTGAGGTAGGGGAAACCCCACAGCGTGGCGAAGGTGGTCGGCCCGGCCATGCAGGTGAAGTGCACCCAGAAGCCCAGCCGGCCCGACGGCAGCCGCCAGGCCGCCCTGACCTCGGCGGAGACCCGGCGTCCGGCCACCGGGCCGACCGCGGCGCGTTCCTCGGCCGCCCGGAACGGAGCAGCAGTGGCCGGACGGAGCAGCAGCAGGCCGTAGAAAATCGAGATCCCGCCGGCGGTGGCGAACGTCGGTCCCCAGCCCAAACCGTGCAGGATGCCGGTCAACGGCAGCGTCGCGACGATGTTGCCCAGCGAACCGGCCAGCGCGGTGAAGCTGGTCAGCACGGCGTACCTGCGGGCCGGAAACCAGCCGGCCACGAGCCGGAGCACCGACACGTAGGTCATCGCATCACCCGCACCGAGCAGCCCGCGGGCCAGCAGCGCCGGGACGTAGCTGTCCACCACGGCGAACAGCACCTGCCCGGTGCCCATGGTCAGCGTGGCGGCCAGCAGCATCCGGCGCGGGCCGAACCGGTCCACCAGGATGCCGGTCGGCACCTGCATCAGCGCGTAGAGCGCCAGCTGCAGCATGACGAACGACGACAGCTGGGCGGCGGACAGGTGCAGTCGCTGGGCTGCCAGCGGGCCGGCCACCCCGAGCGTGCTGCGGTGGAACACCGCCAGTACGTAGACGCCGGAGCCGACGGCCCAGACCAGCCAGGCTTTGGGTGGTGCTTTCACTTCGAGTGTCGCGGTTGATGCGGCGGGGGGCACAGCGAACCTTTCTTGTGTCAGGCGAGTGTCCGGGCCGCGGTGGCCAGGTGCTCGATCGTCAGGGTGACCGCGGCATCGAGGTCTTCGGCGGCGATCGCGTCGGCGATCGCGTGGTGGTCGGCGATAGTGCGCCGGGTCCGGGCGGAGTCGGCCAGGCCGCCTTCGCCCAACAGGTTCGCGGCACCCATCCGCAGCTGCCGGTCGCGGAGCGAACCGTAGAGCCGGATCAGGATGCTGTTGCCCGCGGCGGCGACGATGGCGGCATGGAAGTCCCGGTCCGCGCCGACGTAGGCGGCGACGTCGCCCTCGGCGGCTGCCTGCTGGAGGGTGTTCAGCGCTGTGGTCAGCCGGGCGGCGAGACCGGGCGCGGCACCGCTGTCGATCACCCGCCGCACGCAGAACGTCTCGACCAGTTCGCGGGTGGCCAGCACGTCCCGCCACTCCGCCGCGCTCACCGGCAGCACCAGGGCACCGCGCTTGGGCAGCAGCCGCACCATGCCTTCCGCCTCGAGCCGGAGCAGGGCCTCGCGCACCGGGGTCCGCGAGACACCGGTCTCGTCGGCGATACGGCCTTCGGCCAGTAGATCGTTGTCGGCGAAGCGACGGTTCAGGATGCCGGCGCGGACGTGCTGGTAGACCCGTTCCGCCGCCGAGGTGTGTTCGGGTGTTGCATCCATGATGTATCTATCATCGCGCACGACGTCCCGACGATCAACTCGGCAGTCATTTCGGTGAGGCGCACTCCAGGGTCTCGAGCAGTGCGTCGACCGCTTCCCGAACGGTTCCCGAGAACCCGAAACCGGCGGAGCGAACATGGCCACCGCCGCCCAGCACGGCGGCGACCGCGGCGACGTCGACTCCGGCGACCGCGGTTCCCGCTCCGGTCAGACCGGGCCGGGACCGCAACGACACCTGCCAACGGCCTGGTGCACCTTCTTTCAACACCGCGGCAACCTGGGCTTCGGAGGCCGTCCGCAGGATGTCGATGACCGAGTCGAGCTCCTCGGGCCGCATGCCCGCCGCTGCGGTGGCATCGATGACCGTCCAGCACAGCCCGCGGCCGCCGGCGGCCTGCCGATCCAGCACGGCACTGCCGAGCACCCTGGACAGCATGTTCAGCCAACCGAAGGGATGCAGATCGGTGATCGGCCGCATCAGTTCGTCGGGGTTGACACCGGTGTCCAGCAGTCGGGCGGCCAGCCGGTGCGCTGCCGAGGAGGCGAACCGGAAGCCGACCGTGTCGGTGGCCAGCCCGGCGTAGGGATTGGCGGCGATGTCCCGAGTGATGGGTAATTGGAGCCGGTCCAGGATGCCGGCCACCAGCACCGTGGTGGATTCGGCCGCGATGTCGACCAGCTGGTATCGGCCGAACCTGGTGTTGGACGCGTGGTGATCGACGACCAGGGTCTGCGCGGCCGTGTCCATCAAGCGGCCGAGTGTGCCCAGCCGCTCCCGGGAATTGACGTCGAGCGTGACGAGCAGCTCCGGCCGCCGGGGCACCTTCGACACCGGGGTCACCAGGTGCTGGCCAGGTAGACCGCGCAGCGAGAGTGGCACCGCGGCGGGCGCGGCGAACGCCACCGTGACCGAGCAGCCGGTCGCCTCCAGCGCCAGGCCCAGGGCCAGGGCACTGCCCAGCGCGTCCGCGTCCGGATTGATATGGGCCAGCAGCACCGCGTCCGAAACCGACCCGATCAGCGCCGCAGCGGTCGCCAGTTCTGATGTGTCGACCAGCAGTGACCGGGCAGTCATGGAATCTCCTTACCCACAGTGACAAGCGAACCACGGCGGCTGATCGCTTCACGGGATCGGCGGCACCCGGATGACCGTACTACGATCGTCCCGACCGGTCACCGTGTCGCAGCGTGCACTTCGTCGTCGGTCTCGTCACTGTCCGTCTGATCACTATCAGTGATATCTGCATCGTCCAGATCCTCCGGCAACCGCGGCACCTTGTACGGATCGGCGTCACCGGCGTACTGGGCGCCCGCTGCGCGGGAGGCCACTTCGGCATCGGACGCCTTCGCAGCAGCGATCAGGTCGTTGATGCGGTGTGCGTTCTCGGGCACGGCGTCGAGCCGGAAAGCCAGCGTCGGGGTGAACTTGATGCCGGTTTCCCGGCCGACCGCGCTGCGGAGCACCCCGGTGGCGCTGGACAACGCCACCGCGGTGGACGCCACCTCGTCGTCGTCGCCGTAGACGGTGTAGAAGACGACCGCCTCGCGCAGATCCGGGGTCACGGTGGCGGCGGTGATGGTGGTCATCGCCAACCGGGGGTCCTTCACCTTGAGTTCCAGTTCAGTGGCGACGATGGCGACGATGCGCTTGGCCAACCTCCGGGCCCGTGCTGAATCAGCCATCGGACTCCTCCTTCTCGTTGATCAGTCGTCGGCGGGGCCGACGATCCGGCGATGGGCGCTGAGCAGTTCCAGCTCCACCTCGCCGGCGACCTGCCGCTCGCAGGTGTCCAATACCCGATGCACCTGACCGGAATCGCCGGACACGGTGGCCACCCCGATCAGAGCTCTCCGGTGCCGGTCGGGGTCGCCGGCTTCGGTGACCGCGACGTCGAGCCGCCGGAGGCGGGCCAGTACGGGTCGCAGCACGGCCCGCTTGTACTTGAGCGAGTCGATCTCGCCCAGCAGGACGTCCAGTTCCAGGATGCCTACGTACACGTCGGGCTCCTGGGGTGCAGGCACCGGCGGCGGCACACGACCCGCGCGCCGCCGCCCGTGCCCGTGCGCATCAGGCGCGAGGCTTCTCGCGGACCTCGTAGGTCTCGATGGTGTCCTCGACCTCGATGTTGTTCCACGACCCCAGGCCGACACCGCACTCGAAGCCCTCGCGGACCTCGACGGCGTCGTCCTTGAACCGCTTGAGCGAGTCGATCGTGAGGTTGTCGTTGATGACGACCCCGTTCCGCAGCAGCCGGGCCTTGGCGTTCCGCCGGATCTCTCCGGACCGGACGATGCAGCCCGCGATGTTGCCGAACTTGCTGGAGCGGAAGACTTCGCGAATCTCGGCGGTGCCGACCGCGATCTCTTCGAACTCCGGCTTGAGCATGCCCTTGAGCGCTGCTTCGATCTCGTCGATCGCCTGGTAGATCACCGTGTAGTACCGGATGTCGACGCCTTCGCGGTCGGCCAGCTCCTGCACACCTCGCACCGGCTTCACGTTGAAGCCGACGACGATGGCGTCGGTGATGACGGCCAGGTTGATGTCGTCCTGGGTGATCCCGCCGACGCCGCGATGCACGACCCGGAGGTTGACCTCTTCGCCGACGTCGAGCTTCATCAGCGAGTCCTCGAGCGCTTCGACGGTACCCGAGTTGTCACCCTTGATGATCAGCGTGAGCTGCTCGATCTTCTTCTCGGCCAGGGCTGCGCCCCAGTCCTCGAGGGTGATCCGACGACGGTTGGCGACCTGGGCCTTGCGGGTCCTGGCCTGCCGACGCTCGGCGATCTGCCGGGCGACGCGGTCCTCCTCGACGACCATGAACGAGTCGCCGGCACCGGGCACGGAGGTGAACCCGAGCACCTGGACCGGGCGGGACGGCGTGGCCTCGGAGACGTTCTCCCCGTGGTCACCGAGCATGGCCCGGACGCGTCCGTAGGCGTTGCCGGCGACGATCGAGTCGCCGACGTGCAGCGTTCCGCGCTGCACCAGGACGGTCGCGACGGCGCCGCGGCCACGGTCGAGGTGGGCCTCGATGGCCACGCCCTCCGCCGACATGTCCGGGTTGGCCCGCAGGTCCAACGCGGCATCCGCGGTCAACAGGACGGCCTCGAGCAGCCCGTCGATGTTGGTCCGCGCCCGGGCCGAGATCTCGACGAACATGGTGTCCCCGCCGTACTCCTCGGCGACCAGACCGTATTCGGTCAGCTGCTGCCGGATCTTGTCCGGGTTCGCGCCTTCCTTGTCGATCTTGTTGATGGCCACCACGATCGGCACGTCCGCAGCCTTGGCGTGGTTGATGGCTTCCACCGTCTGCGGCATGACGCCGTCGTCGGCGGCGACCACCAGCACCACGATGTCGGTGGACTTCGACCCACGGGCCCGCATGGCGGTGAACGCCTCGTGACCCGGGGTGTCGATGAAGGTGATCAGGCGCTCGATGTCGTTCAGGTGGGTCGCCACCTGGTAAGCACCGATGTGCTGGGTGATACCGCCGGCCTCCTTGTCCACCACGTTGCTGCTGCGGATGGCGTCCAGGAGCTTGGTCTTGCCGTGGTCGACGTGACCCATGACGGTGACCACCGGCGGCCGGATCTGGAGATCGTCCTCACCGCCCTCGTTCTCGCCGTAGGAGAGGTCGAAGGTGTCGAGCAGCTCGCGGTCCTCGTCCTCGGGCGAGACGATCTGGACCTCGTAGCCCATCTCGGACCCGAGCAGCTCCAGGATGTCGTCGGACACCGACTGGGTGGCGGTCACCATCTCACCGAGGTGGAACAGCGCCTGCACCATCGACGCCGGGTTGGCGTCGATCTTGTCGGCGAAGTCGGACAGCGACGATCCGCGGGCGAGCCGCACGACGGAGCCGTTGCCGCGAGGCAGCGTTACGCCACCGATCGACGGCGCCTGCATGTTGTCGAATTCCTGGCGACGCTGCTTCTTGGACTTGCGGCCCTTGCGGACCTGGCCACCCTGCCGCCCGAAGGCACCGGGCGCAGCTCCGCCGCGACCACGACTGCCCGGACCACCGGGACGACCTCCGCCGCCACCACCGGGACCCGACGGGGCGCCGCTGGGTGCACCGGCGCCACCAGGACCGCGATAGCCGCCACCCGTGGAGGGACCACCGGGACCGCGGAAACCACCTCCGGCGCCGCCCGGGCGGGTGCCCGGCGCTCCGGCTGCAGGCGGGCGACCGCCCGGCGTGCCGGGCCGAGGACCGCCACCGGGGACGCCTGGACGCGCACCCGGAGCCGGACGGGGACCGCCGGCACCGGGAGCGCTACCCGGCCGAGCGCCGGGAGCGGCCTGTGGCGGGCGCGGGGCACCGGGAACGCCGCCCGGACGGGCCGGGGCGTTACGGGGTGCGGCGGTACCGAAGGGGTTGTTGCCCATCCGCGGCGGACGCGGAGCGCCGGGGACGCCCCCGGCGGCGGGGCGGGGCGGACGGGGCGGCGCG
>CAXSEW010000110.1:0-9740 GCA_964236185.1 uncultured Nakamurella sp.
TAGACGCCGGCCGGGGCGGTGCCGCCGGCCATGGCGGTGGCGAACTTCTGGGCGTCGAAACCGTTCTGGTCTACCTGCACATTCAGCTTGGCGTCCTGCGATTTCGCGTAGGTGACCCGTGACTTCCCGACCTCGTCGGAGGTGGTGAAACCCATGATGTCCAGCGGCTTGCCGGTATCCGGCAGCGCGCCGGCCACCACACCCGCATCACCCGCGGCCACCGATCCGGTGCTGCCACCGCTCGATGCAGCGGCCGGTGCGGTGGCCGACCCGGCCGAACCGGTGGCCGAGCTGGCCGACCCGGCCGGTGTGGTGGCCGACCCGGCCGAACCGGTGGCCGACCCGGCCGACGCGGCGGTGGTGCCGGTCGCGGAACTGCCGGCTGCAGACGTGGCGGCAGCCGAAGTCGAGCTGTTGGTGCTACTGGAGCCGCCACAGGCCGCCAGCAGCAGCGATCCCGCGACTAACAAAACCAACACTGCTCTTCTCTTACGCACTCGCCTACCTCTTCGTTTCGGGTGCCGCCGGCGGGGCTGCGGGCAGCAGGGTCACCAGTATTGCTGAGAGCATCTCAATCCCCGCCCAAGCCGGTGGTGAAACGCGGCATTCAGGCGTTCGCAACCAACCTGCGCGGGCCGGAAGAGTGGCTCTCCCAGCCAAACCCCCCGTTCGACGGTATCCCGGTTAAATTCGTACTGATTTCTGTACCGCTGAATGGGTGCAAAACCACACGCGCAGCCTTGGATAGGATCGCTTGTCGAACGAGAAATAGGACGGACGGCGTCGGTGAAGGATCAGTCGGTGAAGGTTCAGTCGGTGGAGGAACAGTGAGATCAGTACAGGGTCGGGCAATTCTGATCAGCGGGGCGGGCAGCGGCCTCGGCCGGGCCATCGCCCAGCGGGTCGCGGCGGCCGGGGCGCACAGCATCGTCGCCGACATCGACCTCACCGCGGCCGAGCGCACCGCGACGATGATCGGGCAGGCGGGCGGTTCTGCGACCGCGATGGCTCTGGACGTCACCGATCCGGCCTCGGCCCGCTCGGTGGTGGGTGCGGCGGTGGAGAAGTTCGGAACCGCCTTCGACGGCCTGGTGAACAACGCCGGTACCGACAAGGGCGCCTCCATCCTGGACATCTCGGACGAGCAGTGGCAGGCGGTCGTGGCGGTCAACCAGTCCGGGCCGCTGTTCCTGGCCCGGGAGTTCCTGCGGGCCATCGACACCACGGTGCCGCGGGAGCTGCCCGCCGACATCGTCAACGTCATCTCCATCTCGGCAATCACCGTCGGCACCGATGCGGCCGCCTACAACTCCTCCAAGGCCGCGCTCGCCATGCTCACCAGGGTGATGCAGCGGGAGGCCCACGAATACCGGTGGCCGGTCCGCATCCACGGCCTGATGCCGAGCGCGATGAACACGCCGATGATGGAGCAGTGGCACCTCTCCGACGAGGTGATGATGGCGCCGGACACCGTCGCCAGCGCGGTGGAATTCATGCTGACCCTGCCGCCGGACTCGTTCGTCCAGAACCTGGTGATCAACTCCCGGCGGGAGCCGGGCTGGCCCCGCTGACACCTCTGCGCGGGTGCGGACCGACGGTGCGGGTGCCGACCGGCCGGTTCGGAACGGGCCGTGATCACATGTGTTGTATGTTGTCCCGCCCCTGCACCCGGAGAAGGGCGCGGCGTCCATCGGCCTGCTCGAGCGCGTCAGTCAGTGGCTGGCCGAGGCGGGGGTGCCGGAACGGGGTCGGCCGGGTACCTGCCGCGGCCTGATCGGCCTGGTGGTCGGTTTCCTGGCCCTGCACGTCTGCGATTCGGCCGCCGATCTGGAAGACGCACTGTGGGTGTACTTCCGCGAACTGGCAGAGCACCGCCGGTCAACGCGCCGGCATCGCAGTTCGATGGGGTTGGGGCGGTGCAGCCGGATGCGGCTGCCCTGGATGCGTACGCCTAGCCTGATGCAGTCAGATTGGCCAGCTGCAGTAGGCGCGGTGCCTGCGGCATGTCGATGGGAGTACTGGTTATGCAGCTCGGAATGATCGGCCTGGGGCGGATGGGCGCCAACATCGTGCGGCGGCTGATGCGCGACGGGCACGACTGCGTCGTGTACGACGTCAGTGCGGAGTCCATCCAGTCGCTCGCCGCCGAAGGCGCGGAGGGGGCGCCGACGCTGGCGGAGTTCGTCTCGAAGCTGGAACGTCCCCGCGTCGCCTGGGTGATGATCCCGGCGGGCATCACCGGTCAGACGGTCGAACAGCTGTCGGGCCTGCTGGACGAGGGCGACATCATCATCGACGGCGGCAACTCCAATTACCGCGACGACGTCCGGCGGGCCGCCAAGCTGCGCGAGAAGGGCATCCACTACGTCGACATCGGTACCAGCGGCGGGGTTTTCGGCCTGCAGCGCGGGTACTGCCTGATGGTCGGCGGCGACGACACCGCCATTGCGACGATCGAGCCGATCCTGAAGACGATCGCCCCGGGACCGGGTGACATCGAGCGAACGCCGGGCCGCTCCGGCGAGCTGGCGGCGGAGGAGCAGGGCTACCTGCACTGCGGCCCGTCGGGCGCCGGGCACTTCGTCAAGATGGTGCACAACGGCATCGAGTACGGAATCATGGCCGCCTTTGCCGAGGGGCTCAACATCCTCGACAACGCCGATGCCGGTATCCGGGCCGCCGAGCACTCGGCCGAGGTGGCGCCGCTGGAGGAGCCGGAGTACTACCAGTTCGACATCAACACGGCCAAGGTCGCCGAGGTGTGGCGCCGCGGGTCCGTCATCGCCTCCTGGCTGCTGGACCTCACGGCGGCAGCCCTGCAGGACAATCCGACGCTCAGCGGGCTCGCCGGCCGGGTGTCGGACTCCGGCGAGGGCCGCTGGACGGTCAAGGCGGCCATCGACGTCGGTGTGCCGGTGCCGGTGCTGTCGGCCTCGCTGTTCGAACGCTTCGCCTCCCGCGGTGAGGACCACTTCGCCAACCAGGTGCTCTCGGCGATGCGGCAGCAGTTCGGCGGCCACCACGAACTGCCCGCCGGCGATGCGCTCGAAGCCGGTGCCGAGAAGTCCGACCAGGCCACTGCCCAGGCCCAGCACGCCTGAGCCAGCCCGTTCCCGGCCGTTGACCTGCTGAAGTCGGCGTCACTCCGGTGGCGCCGGCTTCGGCATTTCTTCATACGGTTGAATTCGGACGTATCGGCATCAAGGTGACGTCCTGCCGCCGAACGATGGATCTCTCGATCACCCTCTCGACACGGCTTCGGTCGCTGGTCGATGGTGACGCTGGTCTCGTTCATCGACAGCGGAAGGACATGCAGTGAAAAAGTGGGCTCTCCGGGCACTCGCCGGTGTCGGTAGCACCTCATGCGTACTACTCCTGACGACGGCTCCGGCGCTGGCGGCCGCACCAGCCGGCGGGGCACTCCAGGTGGTCAGAACGCTGTCGTCGAGTTTCGTCGGACCGCTGCAGTTCAGCGTCGCCGGCGACCGCGTGCTGGTGGCGGACTCGTTCACCTCCACCCTGACCGATGTCGGACGGTCGAACCCGTTGGCCACCGGCCCCAGCCCGGCCACCGACGGCGACCTGGCCGGAGTGGCCGTCACCACCGGACTCCGCTCGTACGCCTACACCACGAGCACCGGGGACCATTCCTCGACCAAGCTGACGATCCGCCGCCAGGGCAGCCGGCCGGTGGTGGCCGACCTGTCCGGCTTCGAGAAGATGTCCAATCCCGACGGCGTCGTGCACTACGGGGTCGACAATCCCAGTGCCTGCGTGACGAAAGCCCTGACGGCGGCACAGATCCCGGTCAACTACACCGGGGAGGTCGACTCGCACCCCTACGCCGTGGCCGCGCTGGACAACGGCGCCTGGGCGGTCGCCGACGCCGGTGGGAACGACATCCTGAAGGTGGACCGGTACGGGAACGTGTCGGTGCTGGCCGTACTGCCGGCGCAGCCGGTGGTGATCACCGCGGCCTTCGCCGCCGCATCGCACCTGGACCCCTGCGTCGCGGGCATCACCTACAAGTTCGAGGCGGTACCGACCGATGTCGAGGTCGGTCCGCACGGCGCGCTGTACGTGACCACGCTGCCCGGCGGTCCGGAAGGACCGGACAGCGGCAATCCGGGCAGTGTCTACCGGATCGATCCCGGCGGGCAGATCACCCGGCTCGCCACCGGATTTGTCAGCGCCACCAACCTTGCCGTCGACCCGCGCGGCAACGTCTACGTCGCCGAACTGGGCGCCGGTCGCATCTCCGAGGTGGTGGCCGGTGAGCCACAGACCGTGATCGAGCTGCCCGGTGCGGTGGCGGTCGAATACGCCAACGGCCGGCTGTACGCCTCGACGGCACCGCTGGTGGTGGGTGGTCAGGGTCCCGGCCGCATCGTGCTGCTCGGAGCGGCGTCCTGACGTCCTGACGCCCGTCCTGACGGTCACCCCGACAGACCCTCCCGACGGGCGTTTCGACGCCTCGGCCTGCCGGCGGTCAGCGCAGCTGCGCGACCGTCGGCAGGTCGCGGCTGGCCGAACGCGCCAGGATGTGCTGGCGGAACAGCTCCGCCGAGGGCAGGATTCTCCGGTCGGCCGACCATCCGAGCCCGATCTCGCGGACCGCGCCGGCGTCGCGCAGCCGGACGTGGGCGATCCGGCCTGCGGCGGTATCGGGAAAGCCGTCGTGCAGCGCCGGTACGACGGCGACCCCGAGACCTGCGCCGACGAAACCTCGCAGGGTCGGGACGTCCTCGCCCTGGAAGCTGATGACCGGCGTGAATCCGGCCTGTTCGCACAGCTCCTCGGTCTGCCGGCGGAGTAGTGAGGGTTGCCGCAGCATGACGAACGGTTCGCCGGCGGCGTCGGCGAGTTCGACCTCGGAGCGCCGGCCGAGGCGGTGGTCGCCCGGCACCGCCAGCCACAGCGGCTCGGACAGCAGGGTGTGCCACCGGACGGCGCGGTCGGTCGGCCGAACGGTGGTGATCTCCAGGTCGAGCCGGCTGTCCTGCAGCACCGAGGTGGTCATCTCGTCACGGACCTGCTTGAGGTCGAAGCCGACGTCGGGGTGCAACTTGCGGAAAGAGCTCAGCAGGTTCGGGATCAGCCACATGCCCAGGGACAGCTGCGAGGCCAGGGCCACGGTGCCGGTCTCCGGGTCGACCAATTGGTTGACCGCGGCCAGCCCGTCGTCGAGTTGGTGCAGCAGAGCATCGACATGGTGCTTGAAAGCCGCTCCGGCCGAGGTCATCCGCAGGTTGCGGCCGGTCTTGCCGAGCAGCTGAGCACCGACATCGTTCTCCAAC
The DNA here is from genome assembly GCA_964236185.1 of uncultured Nakamurella sp. Classification (GTDB taxonomy): domain Bacteria; phylum Actinomycetota; class Actinomycetes; order Mycobacteriales; family Nakamurellaceae; genus Nakamurella. The sequence goes on from CAXSEW010000110.1 coordinate 5,298, forward strand.
CGGGCCAACGCCCGGGACACGCCGGACTGGGTGATGTACTCGGTCTCGCTCAATTCGGTCATCGTGGTGCCGTCGGCGATGGCCTGGAACCAGCGCAGCGCTTCGATCTCCATCTCATGACTCTAAAGCATGAATTACCCGTCGAACCGTCATTGGACGCATGGAAGATCGCCGGGCACAGTGGAGTCATGACCATCACGACGCATTCCATCGATACCTCCACCGGCTCCAAGCTGACCGCGGCGCTGGACGGCTTCCGGGCCCGCCGCGCTGCCCGGGCGGTGCGCAACCGGATCGAGCAGGAGCTGTCCACCTACCGGACGCAGGCCGAGATCCACGAGCTCGACGCCATGCTGGAGCGCTCCGGCGACGACATCGACCCGGTCTACGCCGAGGTCATCGAGCGTCTGCGGCTGCGCGCAGCCTGATCCTGCGCACACCACCACACCGCGGCCGCTGACCACCGACCGCCTTGCCAAGAGAGACGACCTGATGGATCAGCACACGCCACACGCGGACGCCCCGGCAGAGTCCGTCACCACGCTGGAGTTCCTGCGTCGGCAGATACGGGACGGTCAGCTCGGACCCGAGCGGCGCCACGCGCTGCAGCAGGAATTGGCCGAGCGTTCCACGCCCGCGCAGCGCGCCGAATTGGATGCCCTGCTGCGTCGTCTCCCCGCCGCCGAGACGGTTGACGTCCGCGATCTGCTGTACCGCTGAGCATCCCCGCGACGCTCGGACCGCGCGCCGGCCCGGCTTGCCCGGTCGACATGGTCCGGCTTGCCCGGTCGACATGGTCCGGCTTGCCCGGTCGACATGGTTGCGGGAGCCGTACTTCCTAGGCATCCTGTGCAACAGAGGCCGGGCCGTGACGGCGCCCCGGATCATGGCAGATGGCGGAGGCCGCATGGCGACGGTGCTGGTGGGTGCGGGCTGCAGTGATTCCCGGGCAGCCCCACCTCGATGAGCACCGCCCGGCTGTACGCCGACGAGCCCACTGAACGCCCACTCACCGACGGCGTGCCGATCGCCGAGGTTTCCCGGGCTCTGCGCGTGCCGATGCCGACCTTGCGGTCGTGGGAACTGCGCTACCAGATCCCTACCGCGAGCCGTATTCCCGGCAAACACCGACGCTATTCGGCGCAGGAGGTCCACACCCTGCGCCTGATGCGGGACGAGGTTGCACGCGGCACCCGGGCCAGCGTCGCGGCCCAGACGGTACGCACACTGCTGGGGATCGACGGACCGGCAGCCGACCTGATCAAGGACGTCCTGGCCGCCTCCGCCCAGTGCGACACCGAAGGCATCCGCGCCGGTCTGGACCGAGCGGCCGCCGTTCTCGGATCGGCAGGCTGCATCGACGAGGTGCTGCTGCCGGCGCTCCGCCAGGTCGGCCAGTGGTGGAACACCGGGGTCTGCAACCTGACCGAGGAACATCTGTCCACCGAGGCGGCCCGCGCCTGGCTGGACAAGCGCAGCGCGTTCGCGCCGCAACCGACGATGCGTCAACCGGTCGTACTGGCCTGTGGGCCCGGGGACCTGCACACCATCGGCCTGGAAGCGCTGGCTCTGCTGCTGCGCCAGCAGGGGTGGCCGTGCCGCCTGCTCGGGGCCCATACCTCGACTGCAGCCCTGACCACCGCCATCCAGGCCACCGGCGCGGCCGGCGTGGTGATCGTCTCGCATCTGCCCACCGCTCGCCGGCGCGCGGTCGATTCGATGAATGCCGCGGCCGGGCTCGCGTTACCGGTGTTCTACGCCGGCAACGCGTTCAGCTCGGCGCGCCGCCGTGAACACCTACCCGGCACCTACCTGGGTAACCGGCTGCAGGACGCCTGCGCCCTGGTGGATACCGCCCTGCGATCCCTACCGGCCTGACGCTTTTCCCGATCCGCCGAGAAGCGCTGCCAGCTCGGTCGTGATGCTGATCGCGCCGTTGAATACCCACTCCTGCAACAGCAGTCGTCCTGTGTCACGATGTCGGGATGGCATCCATCGGATACACCCTGATGACCGAGCAGGCCGGCCCGCGCGAACTCGTCGCGCATGCGGTGGCCGCTGAGAACGCCGGTTTCGATTTCGAGGTGAGCAGCGACCACTATTTCCCGTGGCTCGAGGAAATGGGACACTCACCGAACGCCTGGGTCACCCTGGGCGCCGTCGCGCAGGCGACCGACGCGGTGGGTCTGATGACCTACGTGACGTCGCCGACGTTCCGCTACCACCCGGCGGTCGTCGCGCAGCAGGCGGCGACGCTGCAGATCCTCTCGCAGAACCGGTTCACCCTGGGGCTGGGCTCCGGTGAGGCGCTCAACGAGCACATCGTCGCCACCGGCTGGCCGGGGGCCAATGTCCGCCAGGCCAGGCTGGTCGAGGCCATCGACATCATCGGCGCGCTGTTCGACGGCGGGTCCGTCAGCTACCAGGGCAAGTATCTCCAGGTCGACTCCGCCCGGCTGTGGGACCTGCCCGATGTCCGCGTCCCGCTCGGTGTCGCGGTGTCCGGCCGGCAGTCGTGCGAGCTGTTCGGGCCGAAAGCCGCGGTGATGATCGGCATCGACCCGGAGCCGCAGCTGACCAGCATGTGGGACGAGTACAGCACCGGCCAGCCGTCGAGAAAGGTTGCGCAACTGCCGATCTCCTGGGATTCCGACGTCCAGGCAGCAACCGCGCGGGCGCACCGGCTGTTCCGCTGGAGCCTGACCGACTGGAAGGTCAACGCCGAACTGCCCAGCCCGGCAGCTTTCGACAGCTCGTCCGCGACTGCCCGTCCGGAGGACGTGGCGGAGGTGATCCCGTGCGGGAACGACGTCGGCGCGGTGGTGAAAGCGGCGAAGGAGTTCTTCGACGCCGGCTACACCGACCTGGCGCTGGTGCAGATCGGCGGCGACCAGCAGCAGAGCTTCTTCGAGGCGGCCGCCGCCGAGATCCTGCCTGCGCTACGCACACTCTGACGCCCGCAGGTCCAGCCAGTGCCACTATGGAGGTGGCGCAGTTCGGCGGTTCGGACATCTAGGAGACGGTCATGGGCGATATAGGTGCGGACCCGAAGCGGGTCGAGATCCTGCCGGAACGACCGGTGCTGCCGGCCGCACCGGATCCTGCACCCGCCCCTGCCGAACCGGCCCGAACACCCGAACCCGAGCCCGCGCGGTGACCGAGTTGCAGGTCGGCGTCCACGGCCTGCGCACGTTCCGGGTCAGTGACGACGGCAACCTGCTGCCGGTGACCGCAGTCGACGACTCGTGGCGCGGCGGGGTGTGCATCGCCCGGTGCCGGCGGAACCCTGCCCACGCCGCTCCGGCGGACCGCTGCCGTTGCGGCATCTACACCTTCCGCAGCCTTCCCGTGCTGCGCTCCCAGTACGAGCCGGCCAGCTACCTGGTCGCCGTGGTGGCGCTGGAGGGGCAGACCCTCGCCGGGATCAAGGGGTGGCGGTCGCAGGCCGGCCGGGTGGTGGCCGTCTGGGTGCAGCCCGGCGCACTGCCCGACACCTTGCTGCACGCGTTGTCGGCAAATCTGCCCGACGTGCCGTTCCACACCGACGTCAACCAGATGCTGGCCGATTACCCCGACCTGTCGGACGCGCAGGAGTCCGCCGCCGGGGTGGCCGGGCGCCCCTTTCCCATTCGACGGCGGCCGGTCCGCACGCATCTGGTGGTGTTGTTCTTCGCCCTCGTCGCTATCGGGACGTTGCTGTTCGTCGTCGGGGCGCACCGCCTCGCCGCGGTGGGCTCCGGCGGCGGGTCCGCGCTCGGCGGCGGGTCGGCGCTCGGCGGCGGGTCGACGCTCGACGCGGCCCTGATGAGCGCGGGGCGCTACGGGGCGTTCCTGGCCGCCAACGACCTGGTGCTGGTGGCGCCGCTGCTGTTCGTCGGGGTACTGCTCGCCGCCCGGCAGCCGACCGGTCCGGTCGGGGCAATCGTCGCGGGTGCGACATGGTCGGCGGCCGCGGTGATCTCGGCGGCCGTACTCGCCGCTCTCGCCACCGGGACCGATGTCGAGTTCAATCCGATCGCGGCGTGGATGATCCTGGTGTTCGGGTGGCGGTGGCTCGACCTGCTGCTGTTCTCCGTCGGCAACGCCGACGGTGTGCTGGGCTATGCCGCCCGTAGTGTGCTGCGGGCCCAGGCCGGGTTCCGCCGGACGGTCTGGCCGCGCGGGCCGGCCGCTGGGGTGGACTACCGTCCGCGGCCGAACCACCGTGCCAGCCGCTATCCGCTGATGGTGCCGGTGCACTTCCAGTAGTAGGACTCCGCGGGCGCCGATGGCCGCTGAATGCGTCAAACGCTGCCTGCCGATACGTCCGATGTGCGAGCATCTGGGGCGAGTCATCCGCCGCGGTCGAGTACCGCTCCCGCCCCATACCCGTTGTCGCCGAACCGGCTGCCAGCGGCCTGCCGGAGGTTCCCGTGGAATCCTTGCGCCGCTGTTCCCTCGTTC
>CAXSEW010000111.1:0-9735 GCA_964236185.1 uncultured Nakamurella sp.
TCGAACTCGACACCGGGCGGCTGCTGGGTACCGTCGACGAGACACGCGCGCCGGCAGCCGTGCATCCCGGAGCCGTGCACCTGCACCGCGGCAACACCTATTCCGTGCTCGATCTGGATCTCGAATCGGGCGTGGCGCTGGTGCAGGCGGACCGGCCGGAGTGGTCGACGGTCGCCCGGTCGGTGTCCACCGTGGAGATCACCGATACCGAGGTGCTGGAGGCCTACCCGGCCGGCCGGAGCGTCGCAGCAGCCGATCGGCGAGGCGCCGGAGTGCACGTCGGATTGGGCAAGGTGTGCGTCACCCAGCAGGTGGTCGGCTACCTGCGACGCCGGCCGGGCGGCGAGCTGATCGACATGACCCCGCTCGACATGCCGGAGCACACCCTGCACACCCGCGCCGTCTGGTACACCATCAGCCCCGAGATGCTGTGCGCGGCAAACGTTGCCGAGCGGGACGTGCCCGGGGCACTGCACGCCGCGGAGCACGCCGCCATCGGGCTGCTGCCGCTGTTCGCCGGCTGCGACCGCTGGGACATCGGCGGCCTGTCCACCAACCTGCACCCGGACACCGGCGAACCGACCGTCATCGTCTACGACGGTTACGCCGGCGGCGCCGGCTTCGCCGATCGCGGTCATGACGTCCTGCTGCCCTGGCTGACGGCGGTGCGCGAGGCGGTGCGCAGCTGTCCGTGCGCCGCGGGTTGTCCGTCCTGCGTCCAGTCGCCCAAGTGCGGCAACGGTAATCAGCCGCTGGACAAGGCCGCGGCTGTCGTCGTGCTGGATCTGGTGGTCGGCGCGATGACGACGGAGCGGGTGGCGCTCACCGCCTGACGGCGGTCGCTTGCTGCTGGTGGCACCGGGTGGGGTGGCGGTGCCCGCAGATCGGCACCGGGCGGCGCGTACTGCGAACACAGCGAAACGCCCCGTCCCAGGCGAACCGGGGACGGGGCACTTCGTCGATCAGGCGGTCAGCGCAGCGGGTTGCTGATGAAGTAACCCGATACGTCTGCGATCAGGTCCACTGTGCCGCGAGAACCGTTGAACATCCGAACCTTTCCGTCGCTGCCCAGCGGGGCGATGACCGAATTCGGTCGGGCCTCGTTGGCGACGAAGTTCAGGTTCGACGCGGCGGGTCGCGGATCACGCGGGAAGACCGTGATGTAGCCGATCCCCTTCGTGTGATCGGCCGTCACGTTCAGGATGACGGCGGATGCTCCGGTGGCCGGGATCTCGTTGCGGGCCACCATGGTCGGGCTGATGGTGGCCAGCGCCTGCACCGGCTCGCTGGTCCGCCGGGTATCGAGGATCCGGGACGGGGTGACCGCCACGAACTCACCGTCGAGGATGGCCACACCACCGAGGAAGTAGCCCGAGACGTCCGCGATCAGCCGGACCGTACCGGAGGAGGCGTTCTTAATCTTGATCGTCCCGTCCGGGGCGACCGGCGCGATCACCAGGTTGGCACTGGTCTGCTTCGGGAGGAAGTTCAGACTCGAGATCTGGGGCGCACTACCGGATTTGAAGACCGTGATGAAACCGATCTTGTTCGTCTGGTCGACCGTGACGTTCAGCGCCACCGCCGAGACGTTCGTGGCCTGGACCCCGCCGACACCGGTCACCTTGAGGGTGAGGACGCCGTTGGCCGGAACCGGCGTGCTGGTCTGGACACCGATCGAGCGGTTGGTGTCCAGGATGCGGACCGGGTCGAGGCGCTTGTACGAACCGGGCGCCACCGTGTCGCCACTGGAGAAGTAGCCGGACACGTCCACCAGCACGTGGGTCTTGCCCGCAGAACCGTTGTAGATGCGGATCTTTCCATCGGTGCCGACCGGAGCGGTCATCAGGTTGGCCACCGTCTGGGCCGGAGCGAAGTTGACGCTCGAGGTGTTCGGGCGACTGCCGTCCGGGTAGACCGTGAGGAACCCGGCCTTCGCCGGCTCGGTCACGGTCACGTTGGCGACCAGGCTGGCGACCTTGGTGGCCGGCACGCCGCCCCGACCCAATACCTGCAGGGTGTAGGTGGCGCCCGGGTTCAGCGCGACGCTCTTGCGGGTGTCGAGCAGACGAGCGGACTGCAGCGGGTGATAGATGCCCGCTTCCCGCTGCGGCCCCGTGAGGTCCGTGCAGGTGATCGGGTCGCCGACGACGGTGAAGCTGCCGTTGAGAGCAGTGAGGATGTACGAGACCGTCGTTGTACCGGCAGCGACCGGAACGCTGCTCTGGGCCTGCAGGATGCCACCGATCGACGGGATCACCGGAGTCGGCGTACCGACCGGCGAACCGTTGACGATGACCGAGAAGCTCGATGCCACCAGTGCAGTGTTGACGCCCACGGAGGCGTTGACCGTGACGGTGGCGGCGTTGCCACCGGTCAGCACACAGCTCGCGGTGCCGTAGAAGAATCCCAGCGGAGGCGTCGACGTCCCGTCCGGGGTGGTGACGGTGACTGCGACCGAACCGGCCGGGTGGGCCGGGGTGACGAACTGCAGCGTGGTGGAGTTCGCCACGATGACCGCCGATGCGGGGACGACGATTCCGCCGATGGTGACCGACGTCGATCCGGCGACGAATCCGCTACCGGTGATGGTGACCGGGGTGCCACCCGTGGTCGGGCCGGTGTTCGGCGAGATCGCCTGGGCCGTCGGCGCATCGTAGGTGTACGTCAGTGGCGGCGTGGTCGTGCCGGCGCCGGTGGTGACGGTGACCTGGACCTGGCCGACCGGGTGCGCCGGGGTGGTGAAGGTGGCGGTGGTACCGCCGTTGCCCACGGTGACCTGGCCCGCCGGGACGATGATCCCGCCGATGGTGACCGAGGTCGCCCCCTGGACGAAACCGGTTCCGGTGACGGTGACTTCGGTGCCACCGATGGCCGGACCGTGGTTGGGGGTGAGCGAGGAACCCGTCGGCGCGCCCGGATCGAAGGTGTACGTCAGCGGCGGTGAGGTGGTGCCGCCAGCGGTGGTGACGGTGACCGACACGGGGCCGACCGCGTGGGCCACCGTGGTGAAGGTGGCGCTGGTGCCGGTCGGGTTGACCGCAACCTTGGTGGACGGGATGGTGGCGCTGCCGATGGTGACCGTCGTCGCCCCGGGCACGAAACCGGATCCGGTGACGGTGACCGAGGTACCGCCCACGGCCGGGCCATGGGTCGGGCTGAGCGACGAGGCCGCCAGCGGGTCATAGGTGTAGGTCAACGCCGGGGTGCTGGTGCCGCCGCCGGTGGTGACGGTGACTGCGACGGCGCCGACCGCGTGCGCGGGGGTGCTGAACGTCGCGGTGGTGCCGGCCGGGTTGACGGTGACATTCGTTGCTGGCACTGTCGTTCCGCCGATCGTCACCGCGGTGCCGCCGGGCACGAAGTTCGCACCGGTGATCACGACGGTGGTCCCCCCGGTCACCGGGCCGCGGTTCGGGGCCAGCGACGCGGTGGTCGGGGTCGCCGGGGCGGAGTTGTTGCCGACGGAGGCGGAAGCCAGCCCCACCCGGGCGAGCGGCTGCGCACCCGGGATCAGGGTCAGGCGCAGGGCGGTCTGGTTGAACTTTCCGGCGGTCGTGGACTGCACGTTGCCGGTGAGCGACAGCAGGCCGGACAGGGTTGTGCCCAGCGGACCGGCGACACTGGTACCCAAGGTGGGCAGTGCAGCTGTCAGCGGGGCGGTCACGGTGGTGGTCAGGCCGCTCAGAGCCAGCTGCCCGATCGGGATGTTCAACCCGGTACCCAGCGCACTGGCGGTGATTCCGCCGATGGCGGTACCGATCTGGGTGATCAGGCTGTTCACCGAGCCGGTGATCAACTGCGGCAGCTGATCGGTCACTGCGGTCACGATGATCGGAACGATCTCTGTGTTCGCCGGCAGATTGTTCAGATCGAGTCCAGCCGCTGTGAGCACCTTCGCCACATCGATGGACACCACCCCGGTGCTGATGTTGACCGTGATCGACCCGTCGGCGGTGGAGACCGGTCCGACATCAGCCAACAGCCTCGCCAGATCCGGCACGTTGGACAGCTGCGCCACTCCGAGCAGATTGACATCGCGGAGAAGCTGGTCGGTCAGGTTGACCGTGGTCAGCGAACTGGTGACCTGGGTGATCAGCGGGCTGGTGAGGTTGAGCTTGAGCGAGGCGATCTTGTACGTGCCGGTCTGCGCGCCGGCGGAGGTCTCGTCGGCCGTCGCCGAGACAGCACCCACCGCAACGGTTCCCGCGCTCAGCACGGACAGTCCCGGGCCGGCCGAGGAGCCGAGGACCTTCGTCAGATCGATGGTGGCATCGGAGCTGGGAACTCCGTTCACGCCGCCCACCGCGATGGCCCCGTTGTTGTCGACGGCGCCGGAGGCGGCCTTGGAACTACCGTTGCTCGAGGCGGAGGCGAACTGGTCGACTGCGCCCAGGGTGATGACGCCATTGGCCCCGAAGAGGTTGAGGCCTGAGCCGAGGTCTGCGTTGACGGCGTTCAACACCGTCGCGTCCAGCGGATGGTTGCTGGCGACGTTCGTGGTGCTGCCGTCGTTGACGGCCGAGGCCGGGGCCAACCCGGCGATGTTGTCGAGATTGGTGGCCAGTACCGAGCCCGAGAGAAAGCGGCCCTGAGCCTGCGACACGGTGCTCGCCGCAGCGGCGGGTACAGCGCTCAACAGGATGCTGCCGGCAGCCATTGTCATGGCTGCCGTGAAGGCCGTCATTCGGGTCACCCCAGTTCTTCGCCGTGGCACTTTCCCTCGTCGGGACAGCACGGACGGCGCTGCATGCAGTGCATTCATTACCATTTTTTTCTCCCCTAGGAAGGTGACAGCCAGCCGATTCGGTCGACACCGACGGCTCAGGTATTGACACCACCATACGGGCGATCCACCCATTTGACACGCGAGAGGCTACCGCCCACATGAGAGCACGCTGCGCGCTAACAGCAGGTGATAAACGTTGCAGTACAGGCTTATCGACGTAACTCGTCCCGGAAAAACGCTCACTCCGATCCAGTCTGCGGCTACTGAACCACCATGCTGGAAGATCGACTCACTCTTCTACGCGCTGAGCAGCACTGCCGGTTACCGTTGGCCCAGATTCGTCACCCGGACGTTCTGCCATTGTTCGACGTTTCCTCGACAGCCGACCAAACCCCCTTGTTGACAGTTTCGAACACGATCTCCACAATCGATGCTGGCTCGTCAGCGCGGCCGGCAGACATATCTCGAGTGCTTCGCCGGATCACTGCCGGACCGGTGGGTCGGGTGGACCACTCGTGATCAGGGTGTGCTGACCGGTCCGGCCCGCGCGCGCCCGGACGCCGATCCACCGAAGGCCGGGACCGGCACCGCTACCGACACGAGCACATCCAGCCCGTCCAGCACGCAGGACGTCAGCCGACCCCGATTGGCCGCCACCACGCGAGCCGCGCCGGCGCAGGCCGCGTCCGCCCCGTGCAGGACGTCGGCCGCACCGGCCAACGCACCCAGGTCGGCTGCCGTCTCCGCCTGCTGACGCGCCAGCATCGCGCCGCCCAACCGCACGCAGACACCGGTGACGACGATCAACAAACCGACCATCAGCGCGCCGAAGACCGTCGACACCCCCTCGTCGCCTTCGGCCGCCTCATTCATGTTGCGGCGCACTTTCATTCGCCGCCGAGGCGCTCGCCCGGACCACCACGCCGGGCAGCAACCCACTGACCGCTCCGACGCTGACCGTCGCCGTCACCAGTTCCTCACCGACCTCCAACGACAGCACCGCGCCCGACGGTCCGATAGCACCGACGGCGGCCGCTGCCGCGGCCTCATCGCCGCGGCCGGCCAGCCGGGCAGCCTCCCGGGCCGCATCGGCACAACGCAGCTGCGCCACCACGCACCCGATCCCGGCAAGGCAGGACGCCACCACGACCACCAGCACGGCCAGCACCAGTGCCGCCTCGACGGTGACACTGCCACGGTCGGGACCGTCCGGGTCGTCGGCACCCTGCTGCCGAAATCGGGCCGCGGTCACAGCGAGGTGTGCATCGCCGAGTTGACCAGGGCGGTCAACCCGGACACCACCGAATCGCCCGTCACGATCTTGTAGAGCACCGCTGCGAACGCTGCGGCGACCACCGTGCCGACTGCGTACTCGACCGTCGACATTCCGGCGTCGTCCGGCGGCATCCCGTCGACGAGCACCGGCTCGCCCTCTTCGGGCTTGGCCCACTGTTCGGCGTACCAGCGCCGAATTCGTTGCAACACGGCCACTCCTTCCTTCTTGCGCCGACGCCCTGTCGGCTCAGGAGAGATTGGTCGAGCGGGACGTTCTCAGCCAGCGGCGCTTTCACTTTGTGGACAGCCGGACGGTATGGGGACAAGATCTGCATCGGACGTCGGGATGCACGGCCGAAAAATGGGAGCGTCCCGACGACCGAAAGGCATTCCCGATGCGAATTCTGACGCGGCGTCGGTAGCGGCGGACTACGGGTAGATCTACGTGATGGACAGCACGCTTGCTCATTGGGCGTGGGTGGCACCTGCCCTGCGGGCGCTGGATGCCGGAGCCCCTCCTCCCGCGCCGTTCGAACCGGCCCGCCACAACCTGCAGCAGGCAACACTGGAGGAGGCTCAGGCCGCCTACCACCCCGCGCTCGACCCGTTCTCCTGGATGGACCGCGACCCAGCTGTGATGTGGACGACGGTGGCGCACCCCGCCGGTCAGGCGTCGCGTCAGCACATGGCGCTGCCAGCGCTCCAAGGTGCAGCCGCTGACCACCCGCTGGTGGCGGCGATGAACGCGTTGTCCGCAGCTGCGGTCAGCTTCGGCGACCACTACCCGGCACTGTTGGATGAAGTCCGTGGCAGGTTTCCAGAACTCGGCTACCGACAGGCATCACCGGCGGGGCGGGCGCCGACTGGATGTGCGAGGCATTGGCCAGGACCTACACCGCCATTCACGGCCGAGGCGGCGCCTACCGGCTGCTGGCGATCTCCTGCAGGGTGGCGAGGTGGCCGCGCCAAGCCTCGGAGCCGGCCGCGGTCAGCGACAGCCAGGTGCGCGGGCGCTTTCCGACAAAACCCTTCTTCACCTGGATCAGCCCGGCAGCCTGCAGGATGGTCAACTGTTTGCTCAGCGCCGAGTCGGTGACCTGGATTCGGTCCCGCAAGGTGCCGAAGTCCATCGATTCGGTGGCAGCCAATGCGGCCGCGATGGAAAATCGGACGGGCTGGTGCAACGTCTCTGATAATCGATGGCGTGGGTGCGGAACTGCCGTGGTCACCTGCGGGCCTCGACCAGGGCGCCGGTCACGGTCACGGCGGCAATGAGGACGGCGCCGAACACTCCCCCGGCCAGATTGTTGCCCCGAGAGAAACTGGCCAACAGGACCGCCACTGCATAGGCGACCGCCCAGGTACCGATGTAGATCCGCCAGCGCTTCTTGAAGCCCAGTCGGACAGTGCGCCCGTACGCCACCATGAATCCGATGGCGATCATCACCCAGGCAAGCATGCCGACCATCGCGACGAGGTAGCCCGTCCCGGTGGAGATGCTCATGGCGAAGGTTCCGAGCGATGTGGCCGCGCCGATGGACAGCAGGGTAGCGATGTAGGGCCAACTCACGTTCGCACTCGCTGCGGCGCCGACCGAATCGGCACGCTCCAGCAGCAGGCGTGCTTCCTCCGGGGTGGGATCGAGATGTTCGGTCATGACGGGATGCTCCTCAGGTCGGTGCGCTGATTCGAATCAATCTGTCGAACATAGACAATACTTGCCCCAGAGGCAAGTACTGTCCGGCGGCGATAACGCTGATCGAAAACCGCATCCACTTCGACGTCGACGCCGGCGGCGGGCGCGGTTCGTCGCTGGGCACCAGACGCGAGCGCGTCGAAGCCGAGGTGGCGCGGCTGGCAAGGTCGCGCCGCGCGCGACGTATTGGCCGGTCCAGCGCACTCACGGGTGTGAGGAAGTCCGGCATGAGTCGCGGTTTGGGCCTCCGTCCGCCCGGAAACCGTTTCGGCGTCTCCGACCAGCGGCGATCGACGCATTGCCACCATGACGTCGCCATCAAACAGTTTCGAGAGGCCGGTTCGTTGCCTTCCGCCGATCCCCGGAGCCAGGACCAGGACGCCGCTGTCCGGCCGCCAGAGTTGCAGACCGGCCGCGACTCCGGGGCCAGCCGGCTGGAATTGTTCTTCGACCTGGCGTTCGTACTCGTGGTGTTGGAGCTGGCCGGCACCTTCGCGCACGACCTCACCTGGCGTGGCCTGGGCACCTTCGCCGGCCTGTACCTCGCCATGTGGTTCTCCTGGGTCGGCTTCACGCTCTACGCCAATCGCTTCGACACCGATGACGTCGTCTTCCGGGCCGGGAAACTGACTGCCACCCTGGCGATCGCAGGTTGCGCAGCCAGCGCTTCCGGCGCGACCGGTTTCCTGGGCACCGCCTTTGCAATCAGCTATCTGCTCAGCCGCCTGGTGCTGCTGGGGATGCACGTCCGGGCGTGGCGGCACATCGTGGACGGGCGCCCCACCATCAACGTCTACCTGCTGTCCATTGCGGTGAGCGCCCTGTGCTGGGCGGCCTCCATCCCAGTGACCGGCGTCGCCCGGTTCGTACTGTGGGGCGTCGGTGTACTCGTCGGGGCAATCGCTCCGCTGGTGGTCGGGTATCGCGAGCAGTCGCTGCCGCTGCACGTCGCGCATCTTCCGGAGCGTTTCGGCCTGTTCGTCATCCTGGTGCTCGGAGAGGCGTTGGGCGGTGCGGCGCGTGGCGTCCAGGATGCGAAATGGGCGGGGCAATCGGTAGTGATCGGCGTCCTGGGCGCAGTGATCACCATCGCACTGTGGTGGATCTACTTCGACGTCACCGAGCGCAAGAGCGCGGCGGCACTCAAGGACGAGGACGACTCCGACGAAGGCCTCGCTGACAAACGCCACGACGCCTTCATCTACGGTCACGTGCCGCTGACCCTGGGCATCGTCCTCGCCGGCGTCGGCATCGAAGATCTCGCCGTCCATCCCGCGGACGCCTTCCCGCGTACCGGCGGGTGGCTGCTGGCCGCCGGATTGGTGCTGTTTCTCGCCGGGGTGGTCCTCGTGCTGGGAGGCACGACCCAGAGCTGGCGAAAGGTCCTGCAGTGGCCGGTCGCCGCCATGCTGGTGGTGGTCGCGGCAGCCGCCGTTCCGCACTCCAGCTCTCTGCTGCTGATCGGGGTGTACGCGGCAGTCTCGCTGGCCGTCGCGGCCCTGGGCACGTCACGCGGTCAGCGGCAGTCCGCCATCGCCTGAGTGTCAGGGGTTGCGGCTGCTGTGTCCCGTTGAGCTGCCAGCACTACCGGATGTTCCCGGGCGAGCGCAGCCGACGAGTCAGACCAGCCGGCGAAGCTGGCCCGGCAGCGCGTACGTCAACCGCTCGGAGCGTCGGGACCCTGCACGATGGTGGTGGTGCCGTCGTCCCAGACGACGAGGCCGGTACGGCCCGGGCGGGTGCCGAGCCAGCGAGCTGCATCGCGGCCCTGCGCGTAGGCAGCGGTGGCATCGATGTCCGCCCAGGTGAGTGAGCGGGCCACGACCGTCACCGAGGCCAATCCCGAGGGCGCACGGTCGATGCGCGCATCGACGAGGTGTTGCCCACGACGACTGGTTCCCGAGGTGGCCACCGCCCCGCTCCGCACCGGAACCACGGCAACGATGCGCGTCGGGTCGGCCGGATCCTCGATCCCGATGCGCCACGGATCGCTGCCGGGATCGGTGCTGCGGCAGACCATGTCGCCACCCGCCGACAG
>CAXSEW010000112.1:0-9706 GCA_964236185.1 uncultured Nakamurella sp.
AGTTCAACGCCGAGGGCATCTCATTCTACTCAAGGCTTGTCGACGCGCTGCTGGAAGCGGGTGTGCAGCCGGTCGCCACCCTGTACCACTGGGATCTGCCGCAGGAACTCGAGGACGAGGGCGGCTGGACCAACCGGGAGACCGCGATCAGATTCGGCGCCTACGCCGAGCGGATGGCACGCGAACTGGGCAGCCGGATCTCGGTGTGGACCACGCTCAACGAGCCGTGGTGCGCCGCCTACCTCGGCTACGGGTCAGGAGTCCACGCCCCGGGCATCACCGACGGCGCCGCCGCGCTGACCGCGGTGCACCACCTGAACCTGGCGCACGGGCTGGCCGGCCGGGCGATCCGATCGGTGCTGGGCTCCGACACCCAGCTGTCGGTGACGCTCAACCTGCACGTCACGCACCCGGACGACCCGTCATCGGCCGACGACCTGGATGCTGTACGCAAGATCGACAACCTGGGTAATGAAGCCTTTTTGCAGCCGATGCTCGAGGGTCGCTACCCGGCCGATCTACTGGCCGACACCGCCTCGATCACCGATTGGTCCTTCGTGCAGGACGGCGATCTGGAACTGATCAACGTCCCGTTGAGCGTGCTCGGGGTCAACTACTACTCGTCCAGCCGCGCCCGGAAGTACTCCGGGGTCGGGGAGCGGCAGCAGGCCGACGGCCACGGCAACGCCTCCGCCAGCCCGTGGATCGGCGCCGACGACGTCGAGTTCCTGCCGCAGCCGGGCCCGCACACCGCCATGGGCTGGAACATCGACCCGGCGTCGTTCACCGCACTGCTGGTCAAGGTGTCGCACCGGTTCCCAGACCTGCCGTTGATGATCACCGAGAACGGTGCGGCCTTCGCCGACGAGGTGTCGTCCGACGGCAGCGTGCACGACGCGCAGCGGGTCGACTACCTCTACCGTCACCTCGATGCCGTGGGTGCCGCCGTCGAGGCGGGCGCGGACGTGCGCGGGTACTTCGTCTGGTCGCTGCTGGACAATTTCGAGTGGTCGTTCGGTTACGACCGCCGGTTCGGCATCATCCGCGTCGACTTCGGCACCCTGGAGCGCACTTGGAAGGACAGCGCTCACTGGTACGCGCGGCTCATCGAGACCAACAGCCTGCCGGACCGGGAGCTCTAGGACCGCGGCTCTCCACTCCTGATGGGGCCGGATCTGCGAGCGTGCGGGCCGCGGTTCTTCAGGGTGCTGGTGTTCCTGACCCGGCCGAACGTGTCGGCCGGGTCAGGCCCCGCCATCGGGTCGAGCGCCGGGCGTGCCCAGGCCGCGCCTGGATCTGGCGACGGTGTCCGACGCCGGGCTGTCGGTCAGGCCGCGTCGACCTTGGTGAACGAATGGGCAGCGGTGGCCAAGATCCTCGCCCAGCTGCCCATTGCCGCCGTGGGTACGGCCAAGCCGGTCAGTTCCCATCCCGGCCGGCCGGCTACCGCGACCCGCACGTCGGAGATACCGGTGGTCAGTTCGTTCTCGCCGTGCCACACGTGCACCGGCATGCCGTCGGTCGTGTTGTCGATCCAGCTGGGCGACGCGCTCGGCCGGCCGACGGTGCCCCACGCCTGCTGCGTCTGCTCCGCGTCCCTCGCCACCGCCAGCCGGAAGTCCGCTTCTCGCCAGCGGGCGCCCAGCGCTGCCCTGGCCGCCGGCGCCATCCGGTCGATCGCGCGGCTCCAGGTGGGCTCGACGCTCAGGTCCGCCTCGGGACCCAGGGCGGACAGCCACGCGCCCAGTACGCCGCCGGCGATCCTCGGCCGGCGCTCGGAGAACCGCTGCAGGAGCGTCCGTCGTCCCGGCAGGGGTTCGGCCAACCGGGCCGAGACAGCGGTCACCGAGGCGACCAGTCGCGGATAGCGTGCCGCGAACGCGAAGACGTCGTCCACGCCCTGCCCGATTCCCACCACGGCCACCCGGCCGACCGCCAGGGTGTCCACCAGTCGGCGCAGGTCATCCGCCGGTTCCTCGACGCCACCCAGCCCGATCGGGTCGGACGCGCCGGTACCCGGTCGGTCGAGGGCGAGCAGCCGCACCGCCGATGGCAGGGCGGAGTCGTGGAAAAGCCACGTCGGGGCGAGCCGGGAGGAACCGACGTCGGGCACGAGTATGCAGGGCACACCCCGTGCACTGCCGTATTCAGCCCAGGCCACCGTGCGGCCGTCAGGCACCCGGATGGCGCCGTAGGCGGGGTGCTCCACCTCCGCGAGCAAGGTGTCCTCTTCGTCGAACATATCTACGTAACTGCTGGCCGCGGGAAGCAAACTCTGGACCCATCTACTGATTCGCCGAATACGCACGTACATGTGAGTACAGAACCAGCCGCCGAGCACGCTGATACCGGAACAAAGTGCAAACGTTCCGTTTCAGCCTGCCCGTCGGCCCACCGGGTCGGATGCACCCGGGGGCCGAGGTGGTGCCGCGTCGTTCTGGACCTACTCGTTTTATACGTACTCGCGGGGACGGGCGTTGCCATCGACACCGAAGTGTGATGTGACGCTTTGGTGACGGTTCGGCAGCTAGGTGGTGAACCCGACTCCATCACGATCGTCGAGGTACCAGCGGATTGGTCTTCGGAACGTGTGGTCAGTGGGTCCCTACCACCGGGACACAGCGCTTTGCGTCACCCGTTCCGACCATCGCGCCAGGTCAGCCAGGGCTGGAGCGTGGACAGGTCGTAGTCGGGCCCGGTGACCCCCACCGTGAAGAGACTGAAGCCGAGCTCGGCGAATGCGTCGGCTTCACCGTCGCTCGGGTCGCCCTTCAGCTCCGTCGAGCGTTCGATCTCGGCGGAGTTCCGGCCGACGGTGGTGCAGTGCTGGTCGAGGATGCCGGACTTACGCGTCATCGTCTCCACGTCGCCGAATCCGTGCCAGATCGTCGCGTGCTCGGCAACCAGGCGCAGCGTCTTCTTCTCGCCGCCACCGCCGATCAGCACCGGGATGTCCCGGGTGGGCGCTGGATTGAGCTTCCCGAGCCGGGCCTTGATGCGCGGCAGATACTCGCCGAGCAGGTTCAGCCGCTGGCCGGCGGTGGCGAAGTCGTAGCCGTACTCGTCGTAGTCCCGCTGGAACCAACCGCTGCCGATGCCCAGGATCAGCCGGCCGGCCGAGATGTGGTCGACGGTGCGGGCCATGTCCGCCAGCAGGTCCGGATTGCGGTAGCCACCGCAGGTGACCAGGGCGCCGATCTGCACCCGCTCGGTCTGCTCCGCCCAGGCCGCGAGCATGGTCCAGCACTCGAAGTGCTTGCCGTCCGGATCGCCGTACAGCGGATAGAAGTGGTCCCAGTTGAAGACGACGTCGACGCCCATGTCCTCGGCGCGCAGGACCGCGTCCCGGATCTGGTGGTAGTCGGCGTGCTGGTTCTGCAGTTGGACGGCGATGCGGACGGGATATGTGGTCATACGGATATCCTGCCGTGCCCTGATGGCCGGTCGTCGGCCGGGCACTCGCGGCGTTGGCGGAGGCGTCAGGTGAGGGTGGCGGCGGAGCGGCCGGCGGTGCGGCCGCTGAACAGGCAGCCACCGAGGAAGGTGCCCTCGAGGGCGCGGTGGCCGTGCACCCCGCCGCCACCGAAACCGGCGGCCTCCCCAGCGGCATAGAGCCCGGGGATCGGGCCCTGGCCGTCGGTACCGTGCACCGCGGCGGTGAGGTCGGTCTCCAGCCCGCCGAGCGTCTTGCGGGTGAGGATGTGCAGGCGCACCGCGACCAGCGGGCCGGCCGCCGGATCGAGCATCTCGTGCGGCACCACGGTGCGCATCCGGCGGTCACCGAAGTACCGGCGGGCGCCGGCGGTCGCGACCACCTGCGGGTCCTTGCCCAGCCCCGTGCGCACCTGCAGGTCCCGCAGATGCACGGTGGTGGCCAGCTCGTCGGGATCGATCAGGCCGTCGCCGGTCAGCGCATTCATCTTCCCGGCCAGCTCCGGCAGGGTGTCGGCGGTCAGGAAATCGACACCGCGGTCGAGGAAGGCCTGGACGGCCGGGGTGATCTTGCCGCCGAAACGCTCGACCATCAGCTTCCGCACCGAACGGCCGGTCATGTCCTCGTTCTGCTCCGAGCCGGACAGCCCGAACTCCGGTCCGATGGTCCGCAGGTCGGTGAGGAACCAGGAGTACGGGTAGCCGGTCCCGGTGATGTGCCGGACGGTGCCGAGCGAGTCGAATCCCGGGAACAGCGGCGTCGGCAACCGGTGCCCGTGCGCGTCGAGCCACAGCGGGCTCGGCCCGGACAGGATCCTGATGCCGTGGCTGCTCCACACCGGCGAGTGGTTGAGAACCCCCTCGGGGTAGTGCCACATCCGGTCGCCGTTGATCAGCCGGCCGCCGGCCTTCTCGGTGACGCCGAGCATCAGTCCGTCGGTCGAGTCCGGTACCCCCGAGATCAGCTGGGCAGGCGCCTCGCCGTACCCGCTGGGCCAGTTCTGCCGCACCAGGTCATGGTTCGCGCCGATGCCACCGGAGGTGACGATGACCGAGCCCGCTGCGATGGAGAAGTCCCCGACCACCTCCCGCGACGACGTCTCGCCGCGCGCGACCGAGGACGGCGCCAGCACCTCGCCCGCCGCGCCGGTCACCCGCCGGCCGAACGTGGTCAGCTCGGTGACGCGGTGCCGGAACAGCAGCGTGATGCGGCCATCGCGGACATGGGCCATCACCCGCCGGACGAACGGCACCAGGACGGCCGGCCCAGTGCCCCACACCAGGTGGAAGCGGGGCACCGAGTTGCCGTGCCCGCCGGCCTGATAGCCGCCGCGCTCGGCCCACTGCACCACCGGGAACAGCGCGATGCCCTGCTCCTTGAGCCAGGAGCGCTTCTCCCCGGCGGCGAAGTCGACGTAGGCCTTCGCCCATTCCCGCGGCCAGTGGTCCTCGGGTCTGTCGAAGTCGGCGGAGCCGAGCCAGTCGGCCAGGGCCAGCTCTGCGGAGTCCTTGATGCCGAGCCGGCGCTGCTCCGGGCTGTCCACCAGGAACAGACCACCGAGCGACCACCAGGCCTGACCGCCGATCGAGGCCGCCGGTTCCTGGTCGACCACGGTGACCCGCCGTCCGGCATCGGCCGCCTCGGCCGCGGCGACCAGGCCGGACAGCCCGGCGCCGATGACCAGTACCTCGGTGTTCGATTGTTCGCTGTCCGCCATCGAACGACCCTGTCCATCGCCCGCGGTGGTGTCAAGTGCGGCTGTGCCGCTCGGCCCTGACCCGCTGGCCCGGCCCGCTGCAGCGCAGCGCCTACTGCCGCCCGGCGTCGATGATCCGCCGGAGGAAGCGTTGCGTGCGCTGGTCCACGGGATCGCCCAGCACCTGCTCGGGTGGACCGGACTCGGCGACCCCGCCGTCGGCAAGGAACACCACTTCGTCGGCGACCTGCCGGGCGAACCCCATCTCGTGGGTGGCGACGACCATCGTCATACCGTCGGTCTTCAGCTCGCCCATCAGGCCGAGCACCTCACCGACCAGCTCGGGGTCCAGGGCGCTGGTGACCTCGTCGAACAGCATCAGCACCGGCTTGTTGACCAGTGCCCGGGCGATGGCCACCCGCTGCTGCTGACCGCCGGACAACTCGTCCGGTTTCACCTTCGCCTTGCCGGCCAACCCGACCCGGTCGAGCATCTCCATCGCGGCTGCCTCGGCGTCACCGCTGGAGACCCCGTGCACCACCCGGGAGGCGAGGGTGACGTTGTCGAGCACGCTCATGTGCGGAAAGAGGTTGAAAGCCTGGAAGACGATGCCGACCCGGCTGCGGACCTCGTCCACCCGGGTTCGCGGGTCGGTGATGTCCACCCCGCCGAGCCGGATGGTGCCGTCGTCGACAGTCTCCAGCAGGTTGAGGCAGCGCAGCAGCGTGGACTTGCCGGACCCGGACGCACCGATCAACGCCACGCAGGAGTGCGGACGGACGGCGAGCGACAGGTCCCGCAGGATCACCTGGCTGCCGTAGGCCTTGTGGAGGTGCTCCACCTCCAGCAGATGCTCACGGCCGGTGGCAGCGCCGGCGGCGTCGGCGACGTCGCCGGTCACACCAGCGCTCCCGCGGTGATCCAGCCCTGGCGGCGCGCGATCCAGTCGGTGAATCTGGTCATCGGGATGGTCAGCGCCAGGAACAGCAGGCCGGCGATCACGTAGGGCGTGTAGTTGTAGGTCGTCGTGCTGTCGATCTGGGCCTGCAGCACCGCGTCGTAGTAGGGCGTGCCGAGGGCCGCGATCAGGGCGGTGTCCTTCTGCAGCGACACCAGGTCGTTGAGCAGCGGCGGCAGCACCCGTCGGAACGCCTGCGGCAGCACCACGTGCCGCATGGTCCTGGCGTGGCTCAGGCCCAGTGACCGGGCGGCCGCCCGTTGCGAAGGATGCACGGATTCGATGCCGGCGCGCAGCACCTCGGCGTTGTAGGCGGTGTAGGTCAGGATCAGCCCGATCCCGCCCCAGACCAGCGAGTTGGTCGGCAGCCAGGAGATCCGCAGCGCCGGCACGCCGAAGCCGAGCAGGTAGAGCACCAGTAGCAGCGGCAGGCCGCGGAACACGTCGGTGTAGACGGTGGCCGCCGCCCGGATCGGGAAGAACACCGGTCCGCGCAGTGCCCGGGCGAGCGCGAGGATGGTGGCCAGGACCAGGATGACGACCTCGCAGACCACCATCAGCCGGACGTTGAGCCACAGCCCCCTGACGATGCCGCCGAAGAACTCGCGGCCGTAGTGCAGGCTCAGGAACGAGTCGCGAAAGCGGGGCCAGCCCTGGGTGTGCACGATCGCGACGGCCACCACCGCGACCAACACCACGGTGGACGAGGCTGCGATCAGCGTGGACCGCCGGCTGCGGGCTCGGCGGTAGGCCAGCCGCTGCCGGGCGACGGCCGACGGCGTCCACCCGTCGATCGCTGGGATCGGTGCGTTCATCTGGGTGCGACGACGGGCCGGGCTACTGCAGTTCCGGTGCGCCGGCCTGCGTCAGCCAGGTGCTCTGCAGCTTCTTGAAGGTGCCGTCGGCCCGCAGCGCGTCGACCGCCTTCGACGCGCAGGCGGTCAGCGCCGAACCCTTGTCCAGCAGCAGCCCGAACTGCTCGGGCTTGCCGGTGCCGCTGGGCAGTTGACCGACGATGACGCCGTTGTCCAGCTGCGCGGCGGCCATGTAGAAGGCGGTCGGCGTGTCGACGACGATGCCGTCGACCTGGCCGTTCTTGAGCTGCTCGACCGCCTTGTCGTTGGTCGGGAACACCGTCGGCTTGTCGGCCGGGGCGATGACCTTGTTCAGCGCGTCCAGGCTGGTGGTGCCGATCTGCGCGCCGAGGCGGGCGTTCTTCAGCTCGGCGACCGACTTCGCCCCGGCGATCTTGGACCCCTTGACGGTGACCACGGCCTGGGTGACGTCGTAGTAGCCGGTCGAGAAGTCGACGGCCTTCGCGCGGTCGGCGGTGATGGTGAACTCGTTGATGTCGAAGTCGAAGTTCTTCGGGGCCGGGGAGACCGCGGCGCTGAACGACTGCTTGACCCAGGTGACCTTGTCCTTGGCGAAGCCGAGCCTGCCGGCCACGGCGTAGGCGACCGCGGACTCGAAGCCCTTGCCGTTGGTCGGCGCATTGCCGGAGAACCAGGGCTCGTAGGCCGGATCGTCGGTGGCGATGGTCAGCACGCCCGCCTTCTTCGTCGGCAACGTCGCCGCCTCGCATCCCGCAAGCCCGGTGGAGGCAGACGAGCTGACCTGCGTCAACGCCGCTGACGACGGTAACGCCGACGAGGCAGCAGGTGACGACGTGGACGGCGACGACGACGCGGATGACGACGACGGCGCCACCGACGATGCAGCGGGCGACCCGGCCGAGGGGGACGAGGCGGTCGACGAGCCGGCGGCGGCCGGCGCCGTTGCGGTGGTCGAGGAGGCTCCGCACGCCGCCAACGACAACGCGGTGGCCGTCGTCAGGGCGAGAACGGTGGACAGCTGGCGACGCTTCGACATGCAGGGCTCCGTGCGGGGCAGGCGTGACCTGGACTCCGGAGTTGGGAGACAGGCACTGGCGGAAGGGAACAGCGGGTAGACCGCTCCACCGACAGATGTCGGACGAGCCAGCCGGTGCGAGCATACGGACAGCCACCGACAGCGTTTGAAAACAACCGACAGCGTTTGAGAACATCGGTTCTGGAGAGGACGAGCCCGCCCACGTCCGGCTGTGTCACCATTTCACCATGGCGGAAACCGGTGACGCAGCGGAGACGATCGAGCACGATGCTGCTCGAGGACGCTTCCGCCTGTGCATCGACGGCGCTGAAGCGGTGGTGCTCGACTATCTGACCAGGCCCGGTGCCTGGGACATCGTGCACACCTGTGCCGATCCGGCGTTCCGTGGCACCGGGGCAGCCGCCCGGCTGGTGCAGCACGTCTTCGATCAGGCCCGGGCGGCGCGACTGCAGATCATTCCCAGCTGTCCGTACATCCCGGTCTGGGTCGACCGACATCCCGGCGCGGCCGATCTGGTCGGTGCCCGCGGATGAGCGAGATCACCCGGGAGAGCACGGCGCCGTCCCCGGACGACGACCACCACCCGCCACCTGCGGAGGATGACGCCCTCAACCGCGCTCTGGATGCTGCTCTGCAGGAGCTGCACCAGGTGGATCGTTCCCGGGAGCAGGAGGCCGCCGAGGACGCCGCGGCCGCCGCCGGCGATCCGGTCGCCAAGCAGGCCGTCATCCAGCGTCGGCGGCGCGCCGGTCTGGGCGCCAGCCTCGCCACGCTGAGCCAGCGGATCATGGCCGAGCGGACCGCGCGGGCGATGGAGGCCGCCGAGGCGGCGGCCGAGGCCAGTCGGCGCGCCGCCACCGAGACGATCACGGTCTCCTCGCGCGCGGACGGCCGGACCTTCCACCCCTTCCGCGTCGGCTTCTTCGGCGGCCTCGGCGTGCTGCTCGCGTACGTCACCTACCTGTCGCTGGACACCCTGCGCGGCACGTTGATCGTCATCGCCGTCGCTCTGCTGTTGGCGATCGGTCTCGATCCGGCCGTCGGAGCGCTGACCCGCCGGGGTCTGCGTCGCGGCTGGGCGGTGGCGCTGGTGTTCCTGGGCCTGGTGGCGGTGCTGGGCGGCGCCATCTACGCCATCGTGCCGCCGATCATCACCGAGCTCGGCACCTTCATCAAATCGGTGCCCGACCTCATCACCAACCTGCAGAACAACGACACGATCAACAAGCTGAACGAGAAGTTCGGCGTGCTGAACGCCATCAAGAGCTCCGACTTCATCCAGAACATCGGCAGCGGCGCGGCCGGCAGCATCCTCACCGCCGGGGTCACCGTTGCCTCGGTCGCCGCCGACCTGCTCATCGTGCTGATCCTGTCGCTGTTCTTCCTGGCCGGATTCCCGAAGATCAAATCCGCGGCCTACCGGCTTGCTCCCGCGACCAAGCGGGTGCGGGTGACCGATCTCGGCGACAAGATCATCAAGCAGATGGGAGGCTACCTGGTCGGCGCCACGCTGGTGGCGATCCAGGCCGGCCTGGTCGCGGGCATCTTCGCCTGGATCGTCGGACTGCCCTACCCCTGGGCGATCGCGCTGGGTGCTGCGGTGCTGGACTTCGTGCCGGTGATCGGGCCGATCACCGTCGGGGTGTCGATGACGCTGCTCGGCTTTACCCAGTCGCTGACCATCGGCATCGTCGCGGCGGTCTTCTACGTCACCCAGCACCTGTTCGAGGCGTACTGGCTCTACCCC
>CAXSEW010000113.1:0-9663 GCA_964236185.1 uncultured Nakamurella sp.
CACCCCAGTCGTGCCCGACCACATGCACCGCCGACTGCTCCGCGGCGTCGGCCAGCGCGACCACGTCTTCGACCAGGTCGGTCAACCGGTAGTCCCAACGGCGGCCGGGGCGGGCGGTAGCTGCGTAGCCGCGCTGCAGGGGAACCAGTGTTCGCAGGCCCTGGGCATGCAGGATCGGGACGACGCGGTCGAAACTGGATGCGTCCTGGGGGAATCCGTGCAGCAGCACCACCGGCGGACCATCCACGGGTCCGGTGTCGCGCACCGGAAAGCGGAAACCGTTGCGCTTGAACGATTCCATCGCTACCACCGCCCATCGGAATCGGCCGGCGACGACGACGCCAGCCAGGATCTTGCACCCAGCGAATGCCCATGAGATTGCTTCATGAAAATGCCCCTGCCGGGGCCACCCGGTGAAAGGGTGGCCCCGGCAGTAGGAACGGGCGCTAGGCGGCAGTTCAGCCGGTGATGCGGTCCAGCACGCCCTTGACGACATTGGTCGGCCGCTGCTGCTCGCCGGCCAGCGCACTGACGACGATGAGGGCACCGGTGACCAGCGGAATGGCCCACTGCAGGACCTTCAGCTGCTTCTGGGCGGACGCGACCTCGTCGGGAGTCCCGGGCAGCGGGGTCGTGCCGTCTTCCACGGGCACGTCCTGGTGGGCGCTGACCTTCGCGCCCAGCACCCGGGAGAACCCGGTGATGCCCAGCGCGACCACGGTGAGACCGGTCTTCACCAGGGACATGGTGGCAACACCCTTCTGTCCCTTCAGCCTCTCCTTGTTGCCGACCAGATTGACCGCGGCACCGGCAACGTGCGCACCGATGGCGACGGCGTTGACCGGGGTCCAGCGATCCCAGCCGGCGTTGACCACGGCGCCGGCGCTCTTGGCGTCCTTGGCTGCCTTCGCCGCGGGGTTGAGCGCGACGGCGTTGGCGAGCGAACCGCCGAACCAGGCGGAGAGTCCCAGATCGTGCAGGGAGCGGGAGAATGTGTTGCTGGCCATGTGGCCTCCTTCGAAGTGGTTGATGCAGTTGCTGTTCCCGCGAAGTGCAGCGGTGACTCCCACCGTGCGACTCGACACGTTCTGCTCTCGGCGCAGCGCCGTGATCGCGACAACTACCGACCGACGCGGCCACTGCGGCCGACCCGGCTGCGTGCGGCCAGCGAAAGGCCACAGCTGCCCAGCAGGGCCAGCACCGCGGCGCCGAAAGAGATCGGCACCCCGTGGGCATCGATCAACAGCCCCGCCGCGGCCGTGCCCGCTGCTCCACCTGCGGTGTTGGAGGTGGACAGCCACGCCTGCGCCTCGTTCGACCGGCCGGTGGGCGCCGACCGGTCCACCAGGTGTTGCAGCATGATCAGCGCCGGGGCGATTGCCAACCCCGCCAGGAACAGCAGCGGCAGCAGGCTCCACAGCGGCGGCCGACCCGCTTCGAGCAGGAACGGCACCGGGACCAGGCTGACGGCGAACATGCCCAGCGCCAGCGGAAGTCGACGGTGCTCGCGGTCCGCACTGCTCCTGGTGCCGTAGAGCAGTCCGCCGACCACACTGGCGCCGGCAATGGCGGCGAACAGCAGACCAAGGGTCGCCGGATCATCGAGCACCTGCCGGGCGGTAGCGGCAATCGACGTGTCGATGACGCCGAACCCGATCGACATGACGGCGCTGATGGCCAGTACCAGAGGCAACGCGCCGGCCATCACCCGCTGCCGGCCGCCGACGCCGGTGGCCGACCGCAGTGCGCTGCCGGCCACGGCACCGGATGCGGCGAGATCACCAGCGGGGGTAGGCCGCCCCTGAGCGCGGACGGCGGGAGCCCAGCTGTAGGTCAGGCCGCCGGCGGCCAGCAGCGCGGCGGTGACCAGAAGCGGCGCCACCGGGGGCGAGATCAGCAGCAGCAGCGACAGGAACAGCGGACCGCCGACGAACAACGATTCCACCGCAACCGCATCGAGGGCGAACCCAGCGCGGCGGTCGGCACCGTCGGGCAGCAGTCGCCGCCAGGTCGATCTCATCGCCGCACTGAACGGTGGGAAGGTGCCGCCGGCGGCAGCGGCCACGACCACCAGCACGGCGGACGGCACGTCAGCCACGGTGCCGACCGCAAGGCCGGCGATCAGCAGGGCGCTGGTCAGCACGGTCGGGACCAGCACGCGGGTCTGGCCGTGCCGGTCCATCAGGCGACCCCAGACCGGCGCGCCGGCCGCGGTGCCCAGCGCGAACGCGCCGGTCACCACCCCGGCGATGCCGTAGGAGCCGCGTTCGGCCTGCACCAGCAGCACGATCCCCAGGGGCGTCATCGCGATCGGCAGCCGGGCGAGCACCGCAGCCAGGAACGGGGCGAGCACCGCGGGATGCCGCAGCACCCCGGCATAGGTGGCCAGGGCAGAACTCACCCGGAGCCGCGCTCTTCGGCGACGGAGTTGCCGCCGTCGATCACCAGCAGTTGCCCGGTGAGGTAGGAGGCGCCGGGCGAACAGCACCAGGCGACGGCGGCCGCCACCTCGTCCGCGGTGCCGCTGCGCCGCATCGGCGTTTCCATGCCTTGGCGGCTCTCGTGCTCGGTCTGCGAGCCGGTGGCGATCCAGCCTGGCGCCACCGTGTTGACGGTGATGCCGGAGCCCGCCAGGTCCACCGCCAGCGAACGGCACAGGCCGGCCAGTCCAGCCTTGGCGGCCGCATACGCAGCGTCGCTCCGCATTGCCATCACCGGCCCGGTCACACTGGACACCATGACGACCCGACCCCACCCGGAGGTGATCAGGTGCGGCACAGCACGGGTGGTGAGCAGGAACGCGGTGTCGAGGTTCTGCCGCAGCGAGGCATGCCAGGCTTCCAGGGTCACTGCGGGCACGGCACCGGCGTGGGTGTCCGGGTCGGACACCGACACCATGCCGGCGTTGTTGACGACCACATCGAGTCGGCCCCAACGGTCCACCGCTGCCGAGACCAGCGCAGCCGCAGCCGGTTCTTGCGTCAGATCGCCCACGACTGCGATCGCATCGACTCCCCGGTCCCGCAATTCAGCGGCCCGGCGGAGCACCCGATCCGAGGTCCCGCCGAGGGCCACGGCAGCGCCCATGGCGCCGAGCAGGCCGGCCACGGCGAAGCCGATTCCGGTCCCGCTGCCCGCGCCGGACACCACGGCTACCCGACCGCTCAGGTCGAACGCCGGGATCGGTGCCGCCGCAACACCACCAGATACCTCGTTGCGCTGCACCACGCCACCGTGTCACAGCGATCGGGCCACCCCGAAATCGCTGGGCCGGCGCTGCCGGCGCGTCAGCTGGTGGTGCGGGACCGCATCGCCTTGTTCTTCAACTCGCCCAGCTTGCGCTTGGTCTCCGGGTCGGTGGCGTAGGCCTTCGCCTTGGCGATCACCTTCTGTCCGGCGGAAGACCGCGCAAACGCCGCCAAACCGCCGATCCAGCCTGCACTGCGGAGCAATTTGAACACGGTGTTCCTTTCCGGGGCCGAGGCCGGCCCGGTTGTCCGTCCCCCGCCGACAGGATGCCGGCGGTGGGGAATCGCTTTTTCAGACCCGGTGACCTCTGTCACCGGTGGCGTTCAGCTGGTGCGTTCCCCGGAGTGCCGACCGGGGACAGGCATCGGTATCGATGCCATGGTGACCTGCTCCTTGCGCACGTCGCCGGTCACCGACTGCTCTTCGGTCACCGTCTCGACGACCATGCTGACCAGCTCGACGGGAACCCGCTCCGTCGAGACGATCACCCGCTCCTGGGTCAACACCAGCGGGCGCGGCGGCGCGGACTGCTCGGGGATGTTTTCGGTCGGATCGACCGCCTCGTAGACGATCCGGACGTCTTCACGGACGACCGGAACGGTGATGGTCTGCATCTCGGTCACCTCGAACCGCTCGAGCCGCGCGCGCCGGACCGGCACCCTGGTGGTGCTCACCTGCAAGCGCTCCTCGGACCGAATCATCTCCGCGGCATCGCCATTCGGCGTTTCCGGGTGTGCCGTCATCACGAACTCCTCCACCAACCGTTGGAATAACAGGGATCTGACCGTTGGAACAACAGGGAATCACTACTGCCGGGTCCAGGCGGCGGCGAGACGTAGTCGGGCAATGTCCGTTACCACCGACTTTCCTACCCGCATCGGCCCGGCGCGCACGTACGGATGTGTCAGTGTCGGGCGTACCTCTCGAGTCGGTCGATCAAGTTCTCCAGCGACTCCTCGAACTCATCGGCCGACCGATCCTGGGACAGCTCGGCTTCCAGACTTTGCAGGCGCGGGTAGGCGGACAGATCCGTGGTGCGCCGAGCATCCGGCGGCTCCTGCTCGATAGGGCTGGTATCCGCGCCCTGTGCCGACACCTCGAGCAGCAGGTGACCGAGCAGGAAGCTGGAGAACGCACGATAGGCGGCGACGCAGGCCGAAGCGGAGAAGTGGCAGCGGTGCAGGGTGTCCAGGAACGACTCCATCCACCGCAGGCTGCGCAGCGGTGGCCGGACCCACGGCGCAGCGGGCGGCCGGGTGGCGATCAGCGGGAACAGCAGCGGATGGGCCAGGGCGATCCGCCGGACGCCGTGAGCAAGCCGCACCACGTAGTCCTGCCAGTCATCGGTGCTCATGTGGACGTCGGGATCGCCGTAGAGATCATCGATCACGAACTCGACGATGCCGTTCAGCAGATCTTCCCGGCCGTGGACATAGTGGTACAGCGCCATTGATTCGACGCCGAGCCGATTGGCCACCTGACGCATGCTGAAGTCGCGGAGGCCGCTGTCGTCGATGGTCTCCACCGCAGCGGCCAGCACCTTCCGCCGGCTCAGCGAACCACGCTGGCTGACGGGCGTCAGGGGCGCGCCGGCCGAACCGAGGGTGGTCGGGCTGTCCGGGTCCACCGCGGAACCGCTCACGATCGGTGCGAGCGGGAGCGGTCACCCGATCCCACGACCGGCCGCAGGGGAGGGATGCGCCGGCGGCCATCGTGATGTCGACTGCCGGCGACGGGTCCGCAACGGTGATCGCTCATCAATGTCCTCACTGTGGGTGGCAACGAACGCGTGCACACTGTGGGTGGCAACGAACGCGTGCACCTGGTGGTGGCACCCTGTCGGTCTGCCCACCGGCCGGAAACGCGCCCGCCGTTTCAGTGCCCGGTAGTTTCGGCGGTAAACCTCCGGTGACCGAGGGTGTAGCGCACCTGCTGCCGCAGCCGCAACGCGTTCCCAGGTCCGGTCAGTCGGCCCGCTGTGTCCAGCAACTGCCGCGCCACGTCGTCCCGCTCACCGTCCGGCACTGCCTCCCACATCGCGCGCTGTCCGTGCGACCAGGAGAACCGGAGCACGTGCTCCGGACTGTCGAAGACGGCTTCCACGTCGCGATGGCCGGTTCGCACCCCGCTGACCCCGGCGTCGGCGAGCAGGGCCACCACCCCGTCGTCGGAGGCGAACGGTCCGCGGCGACCACTGGTTCTGGCATCCAGCATGCCCGCCGGCAGATAGGGCTGGAAAACCGCGTCGATCTCTGCCCAGCGGGGGTCCTGGGCGCCGAAGGTCGTCACACCCAATCGGCCGCCGGGCACCAGCAGC
Organism: uncultured Nakamurella sp.; assembly: GCA_964236185.1. Taxonomy (GTDB): domain Bacteria; phylum Actinomycetota; class Actinomycetes; order Mycobacteriales; family Nakamurellaceae; genus Nakamurella. The sequence continues at coordinate 5,567 of CAXSEW010000113.1, forward strand.
GCCAACCACTGCCGCAGCGCCGCCACCGGGTCGGGCAGGAAGAACAACACCAGGCTGGCGGCGACAACATCGAAGGAGTCGACCGGCAGGTCGGGTGCACTCGCATCCGCCACACGTACCTCGACCTGTGGTAGGTGGCTGACGTCGCGGGCGGTCAGCTCGACCATGCGAGGAGCGAGATCGATGCCCAGCACGCGCCCGGTCGGCCCGGCGGCCGCCGCCAGCGGGATCAGCGCGGCTCCCCGACCGCACCCGATGTCCAGCACCCGTTCACCCGGGCGAACCGCCAGTTCGTCGACCAGACCAGCCGCGATCGGCTGGAACCACGGCACACCGACCGTGTCATAGGTATCGGCCACGCGGTTGAATACTGCGGCGACCTCGGTGGGCGTTGATGCCATGCATCACCGTGGCACGCCGGTGCGTGCTCGACAAGAGGCGCAGAGGGGGGGTTCCACCGGTCGGTGGTGAGTACTGGTCAGCCCACGCGTCGTCGGCGGTGGTCCGCGCCGTGCCAAGCATGATGCCGCCGCCGGCCGGCCAAGCCAGCTGGGCGTGGTCGACCACGTCCCCGGAGCCGTAGACGACTACCTCATCTGGCGGCTGTCCCGGCCGGCCGGCCGGCGACGTACTCGTCGATCACCGCTCGCTGACCTCCTCGGCCTCCTCGAGATCGATCCCGACGATCCGACCGGGCTCGAAGGTGGTGGCATCGCCGGCGCCCGGCACCGTCACCTGCACCACCGGGGCGCTGACGTCGCGGGCCTGCTCGACCTCGTGCCGTACCTCGCCGGCGAAACTCTCGGCCTGCTCGAGGTCAAGACCCGGCAGATCCAGGATCTGGTCGTCGACGCGATCGAGGAAGGACACTCTCAGGAAGTACATCCGCCGATCATAGGATCGCGGCGTGCCGGACGCCGCTGCGCCGACGGTGCGGATGCTGGTGGAGCCGCAGCCGCCGCACTGCGGACCTGATGTCCCGCCGCCAGCAGCGCCCCGGAGTCAGTCCTGCCAGTTCCGCAGCTGGTCGGCGAAACTGCCGGCCCACAGCCGGTGAAAGGCGGCCTCGGCCACATCGGCCCGCACCTGTTGCAGCGCATGCAGTCTGCCGATGGTGAAGACGTTCTCGCCGTCGAGATGCATACGGACACCGATCCCGCCCAGCGTCCCGCGGATCACCACGCTGTCCTGATGATCGCCAAGCGTCTCCTGCAGCTCCTCGGCCGCGATGACCAGCGCCCGGGCCGACTTCCCGAGTGCCGGCTCGGCGAGTTCGGCTGCGTAGCGAACCCGCTTCGCGGCCTTGCGGATCTCGTGCAGCCAGTGGTCCCGCGCTGCGGGCGCCTCGGCCGAGCCGAGCGATTGCAGTTTCCGGCAGGCCACCCGAACCCGCTTGGACAGCACCCGCTTGGCCTTGCCGGCCGCCTGCTCGGTGAACGGCGGCCGATTGACCACCGCCTCCAGCGCGTCGAGCAGCCGGAAGTAGCGGGCCGAATCCATCGCGTCCAGCAGTGCCTGGTGCGCGGCGGTGTAGTCGGAACGCAGCTCCACTTCGATCCGGCCGGCGACCGGGCCGAGGACGAGTTCGTCGGGTTCGACGGCGACCGCGGCCAGCAGGTGGTCCCGCTGGACCTCGACGTCGCGGGCCGCGCCGAGCATTCCGGCGAACCACTTCAACTCCCCGCGCAGCGGGTCGGTGACGGTCCAGTCGAACAGCGGCCGGAAGGTGGACAGCACACTGCGGGTTCGCCGGGTGGCCACCCGAACCTTGTGCACCGCATCGGTTTCGCTGCCGCGCACATCCGGGTCGCGCCCGAGCACCACAGCCAGCTGCGCGGTCAGGTAGTCCGCCAGAACTGCTGCCGCCGAACCTTGCGGCGCGCTGTCGTTCGGCGCCACGGCCGAGGAACCGGCGGCGCCCTGCAGGGCGTGGTGCAACTTGGACGGCCACTCCGATCGGTCGGCGCCGACGCCGGCGAACATCTCGTCGGCGGCGGTGAGCAGCTTCCGCGAGCCGTCGACCAGTTCGATCTCCCACTCACGCCAGGTGCTGGCAATGGCGTCGCCCTGCTCGGGATACGCAGTGGCGCTGACGATGTCGTCGCTCACCTCGGCCAGCACCCTGCCGTCATCGCCGAGCAGCCGGTGCACCACCCGGCGGGTGGACAGGGTCGCGACCGGCTTCAGCTCCCGGTCCCGCACCCAGCCGCGGATGTGTCGGACCAACTCCGGCGGCACACCCTCGTCGTCGTCGCGCAGCGGCTCGGCCAGCTCGGCGCGGTCGTCCCCGCCCTGCGGGAGCTTCAGGTGCCAGCCCGCGTCGGATCCACCGGTGCGACGACGCAGCGTGATACCCGCACTGGCCAGCGCCAGCTCTGGGGTGTCGGAATACACCGCATCGAGGGTCGACTGGAGCACCGGTTCGACCTCGACGACCTTCGGCAGCCGCGCCAGATCCGGCAGCGCTACTCCCGTGTCCACCTCGTACTTGCGTTCCACCTCGAGATGCCGTGACGTCATGGTGCCTGTCGTACCAGAAGCCACCTCCACCATCGCCATCGACGCCATCACCACCGACGCAATCACCACCGACGCGACCGCCGACCGCGACCGCTCGAGATCACCGACCGGTCTGCAGCATGGGTGACCCGGTGATCAATTGACCGGAACGTCACCAATGGGCTGACTAGCAATCATCGAAAGAGTGGCATACACCCGATTGCGATGGTTTCAAGTCGCAGCGCGTTACCTTTGCCGTACCAGGTCATCGCAGTTGTACACCTGTGGCCCACTACCCCACCACTGAGAGAAAACACCTCATGACGACGATCGAATCCCCCGTAGCCACCGACCAGCGCGCGCGTTGGCGCGCCGACGTCGGTCTGGACTACCCGGCCCCCACCGCCAATCCCCGACGGACCCGGTACGAGGGCGGCGCACAGCTCAGCTGGCAGGCGGGACGCGGCACCGACTCTTCCCAGAGCTGAAGGCGGGCTTTGCGAAAACAGCGGACCGGTGATGGTGGGCGATCGGGGTTTCGAACCCCGGACCTCTTCGGTGTGAACGAAGCGCTCTACCACTGAGCTAATCGCCCGCGAGCCATGGACTCTGGGCAATCACCATCAAGTGCAGGGATCACCATACCCGACCTGCCCACCCTGCCGTACCGAGTGACGGGACGCTACGCACAGTTGACGACGAGCGGTCCCAGAGCCGTTCGAGTGAAACTCGGAACGCGGCGTGCTGACCCGGGACCACCGACGTCTCCTCTGCAACGAACAAGACGTACGAAGGCAGCCACGCAAGGCGCCCCGCCGACGTCCGAGACTGAACAGGAGCCCACCATGGCCTTCCAGCCGACCACCTTTCGCCACCGCTCGGTGCAGGCCAGCACGGGCATGACGTTGCTCGCCGAGACCGTGGACATTGCGGTGGACGCCGACTTCAGGTTCTCCAGCCGCGACCCGTTCGCGGTCCGGGTGGTCTTCTCGGTGGCTTCGGCGCCGGTGGTCGAGTGGGTGTTCTCCCGAGAACTGCTGGTCGACGGCTTGGTCGCGCCGGCCGGAACCGGCGACGTGCAGCTGTTCCCCACGCGGGCCGGCATCGTCTTCGAGCTGACATCACCGAGCGGCCGCGCCCGGCTGATCGCGGACCCCGAGGTGCTCGGCTCCTTCGTCCAGGAAACGCTCGACGTGGTGCCGTTGGGCTCCGAGGGCAAGTACTTCGATCTCGACCGGGAGATCGCCGTGCTCGCCGACATCGCACTGCCGGGGGCATCCCAGAGCTGACCGGGCCGCCGCGGAGGTCCTCGAACCGAGGGGTGGACCTTCGTGGCGCCCGGTCCCACAGCACCACGATCAACAGCACCAGCGACACACCAGCATCACTACCAGTACCAGCGACACCACGATCCCCAGCACCAGCTGGCCGGTTTGGTGCCTGTCCACCCGTCGGCTAGAGTTGCCAATCGCGCCTCGAGCAGTTCGGGACCTTGCCCTGGGCAGGTTTTTCCGTCGGGCGAGTGTGTGCGGACGTAGCGCAGTGGTAGCGCATCACCTTGCCAAGGTGAGGGTCGCGGGTTCGAATCCCGTCGTCCG
>CAXSEW010000114.1:0-9629 GCA_964236185.1 uncultured Nakamurella sp.
GCGGCGCTGCTGCGAGCCCAGCCGATGGGTTTTTACTCGCCGCAGTCGCTGGTCGCCGACGCCCGGCGGCACGGGGTCACCATCCGCCGTCCCGACCTCAACGCCTCGAAGCAACATGCCGATCTGGAACCGGGACCCGGCGGCGCACCGGCCATCCGGCTGGGGTTGGCCGGCATCCGGACCATCGGCGTCGACCTCGCCGACCGCATCGTCGAAGCCCGGCCGCAACCGGGGTATCGGGACATCGACCAGCTCACCCGGGCGGTCACCCTGACCAGCGCGCACGCCGAGGCACTGGCCACCGCCGGCGCGTTGGACGGGTTGAGCTTGAGCGGTGAGCAGCCGCTCGGCACCGACCGGCGTCGCGCGCTGTGGGCGGCAGGTGCGGCGTCGGGGGAGCGGGCCGGGACACTGCCCGGCACCATGGTCGGCCTCGATGCGCCGGCCCTGCCGGGGATGAGCGACATCGAGCTGACGGTGGCCGACATCTGGGCCACCGGCATCTCTCCGGCGGCCTATCCGACCGAGTTCTCCCGGGAGCGGCTGGACCAGCTCGGCGTGCGGACGGCGAAGCAGTTGGCGACGGTCGAGCAGGGCACCCGGGTGCTGGTCGCCGGCATGGTCACCCACCGGCAACGCCCGGCCACCGCCTCCGGGATCATCTTCCTCAACCTGGAGGACGAATCCGGGATGATCAACGTCGTCTGCTCCACCGGTTTCTGGTCCAGATACCGCCGGGCGGCCCGGGAATCGCCGTCGGTGCTGGTCCGGGGGATGCTGGAGCGGCAGGGCGGGTCGTTCTCGGTCCTGGCCGAACGGCTGGCGCCGCTGCCGCTGGTGGTCGCCACGCCGTCCCGGGATTTCCGGTGAGACTGTCTTGACTCACCTCGGCGCGGACTGGATTTCGACCCGCCGAACCTCTGGCAGGCTGGCCGGATGAAGTTCGCCACCTGGAACCTCAACTCCGTCCGCGCCCGGCAGGACCGGCTGGTCGGCTGGCTGGCCCGGTCCGATGTCGACGTGCTGGCGATCCAGGAGACCAAGGTGCCCGACGACAAGTTCCCGTTCGCCGCCGTGCAGGAGCTCGGCTACCAGGTTGCCCATCACGGGTTCTCGCAGTGGAACGGCGTCGGCCTCATCTCCCGGGTGGGCATCGAGAACGTCCGGACCGGGTTTCCCGGCATGCCCGCCTTCGGCGAACCGCCGCAGCTCGAGGCGCGGGCGGTCGGCGCGAGCTGCGGCGGCATCGACATCTGGAGCCTGTACGTGCCCAACGGCCGCACCCTGGAAGATCCGCACTACACCTACAAGCTCGAGTGGCTCGCCGCTCTGGCCAAGCTTCCCGCGGCCAAACTCGCCGCCGACCCTGGCAGTCAGCTGGCGCTGTGCGGCGACTTCAACATCGCGCCGACCGACGACGACGTCTGGAGTCCCGCCGCGTTCGAAGGCTCCACCCACGTCAGTCCGCCGGAACGGGCGGCGTTCGCCGCGCTGCTGACCGCCGGCCTCACCGATGTGGTGCGGCCCCTGCTGCCCGGGCCGGGCGTCTACACCTATTGGGACTACCAGCGGCTCCGCTTCGCCCGACGGGAAGGCATGCGCATCGACTTCGCCCTCGCGTCGCCGGCCCTCGCCCAGCGGGTGACCGGCGCCGTCATCGACCGCCAGGAGCGCAAGGGCAAAGGGGCGTCGGATCATGCCCCGGTGATCGTCGAGCTCGACGGCCCCGCACCCGACCTCGAGGGCCCCGCACCCGACATCGACCTCGACAGAGGCGTGGAATGACGCACATCCTGGTGCTGGAACACGACGCGTCCGACCCACTGCTGCTGATGGGCCCGTGGTTGTCCGATGCCGGCGCCACCGTCGAGGTGCTCCGCCTGCACGCCGGTGACCCGGTCCCCACCGACCTCGCCGGCTACGACGCGCTGATCAGCCTGGGCGGTGAGATGGGCGCCAACGACGACGACATCGCGCCGTGGCTGCCCGCCGTCAAACGACTGCTCGCCGCGGCCGTCGCGCAGGCCACCCCGACCCTCGGCGTCTGCCTGGGCTCGCAACTGCTGGCGGTGGCCACCGGCGGAACCGTGACCAGGGGCGCCGACGGACCGGAGATCGGTGCCTACCTGACCGCCAAACGCGATGCGGCAGAACAGGACCCACTGTTCGACGCGCTGCCGATGACGCCCGACGTCATGCAGTACCACTACGACGTGGTGTCCACGTTGCCGCCGGGGGGCGTACTGCTGCTGTCCTCACCCGGCTACCCGCACCAGGCCTGGCGGATCGGCCCGGCCGCCTGGGGCCTGCAGTTCCACATCGAACCGTCGGCGGAGGACCTGCGGGGCTGGGGGCGGTCCGAGGGCCGCGAACCGGTGGGCCGGCTCGGGCCCGTGCTGGACCAGGCCGAGGAGGCGATGGGCGAGGTGTGGCGCGATTTCGTTCTCCGGTTCACCCAGCTCGCCGACCGTGGCCCGCTGCTGCGGCAGCGGCTGCCACTGACCGGTCACCAATGACCCGCCGATGACCAGGCCGGCCACTCGAACGCTGGCCCGTTACGGCCTGGGCGAGACCGACCGGGTGGTCGCCGACCTGCGGCTGCTCGGCGTGGACGCCGATGACCACGAGGTGCTGTCGGCCATCTCCCGCACCGGCCGGCCGGACGAAGCCGTGTGCGGCCTGGCGAGTTTGGTGCAGGCCGCCCGCGAGCTGGGCGACGGCGGGCCGGACCTGATGACGGCGCTACGGGAGGACTCGCGCTTCCGTGGCCGGCTGCTCGGCGTGCTCGGCGGGTCGATCGGTCTCTCCGAGCACCTCGCCGCGCATCCCGATCAGTGGCCGCTGCTGCTGCCAGAGGCGGTGCAGGGCAAGCTGATCAGCGCGGACGCGATGCGGGCCGTCATGCTGGCCGCGGTCGGTGTCGATCCGGGCGACGAGCCATGCACCGGCACCGAAGGCGCCCGCGCCACCGTCACCGGAGGCGCCGCCGTGCTCGCTCTGCGCACCGCCTACCGGTCCCAGCTGCTGATCATCGCGGCGCACGACCTGGCGCCCGCGGTCGAGCCCTCGCTGCCGGTCACCGCCCTGCCCACCGTGTGCCAGGCGCTGTCCGACCTGGCGGACGCGACGGTGCAGGCCGGCCTGTCGGTCGCCGCCGCCGCGCTGCCCGCGACGTCCGCCCCCGCCCGGCTGGCCATCGTCGCGATGGGCAAGTGCGGCGCGAAGGAGTTGAACTACCTCTCCGATGTCGACGTGATCTTCGCCGCCGACCACCCACCGGACCCACCTGACCAGTCGGACCGGCCGGCTCGCGACGACGATCGGATGCTCGCCACAGCCACCGCGCTGGCCGCCGGAGTGATGCGGATCTGCGGTCAGGCCGCGTGGGAGGTCGACGCCGCGTTGCGCCCGGAGGGCAAGGCCGGCGCACTGGTCCGGACGCTGCCCAGCCACGCCGCGTACTACCACCGCTGGGCGGCGACCTGGGAGTTCCAGGCGCTGCTCAAGGCGCGGCCGGCGGCCGGTGACCCGGACGTCGGCCGGCGGTTCACCGACATCACCTCCGAGGGCGTGTGGAACGCGGCCGGGCGGACATCCTTCGTCGACGACGTGCAGGCGATGCGCCGGCGGGTGGAGGCCAACATCCCCCGGGAACTCAAGGACAAGGAGCTCAAGCTCGGGTCCGGCGGGCTCCGCGACGTCGAGTTCGCCGTCCAGCTGCTGCAGCTGGTGCACGGCCGCACCGACCCAGACCTGCGGCTGCCCGGAACGCTGATGGCGCTCCGGTCGCTGATCCGCGGCGGTTATGTGGGCCGCACCGACGGCGCCGAGATGGCGGCCGCCTACACGTTTCTGCGGCGGGCAGAGCACCGGCTGCAGCTGCAGCGACTGCGCCGCACCCACCTGCTGCCCGAGGACGGCGCCGACCTGGAGTGGCTGGCCCGCACGGACGGTTACGAGGCGACCGGCACCTCGTCGGCGGCGGAGGTGTTCACCGCGGACCGCATCCGGCACAGCGCCTCCGTACGCCGGTTGCACGAGAAGCTGTTCTACCGGCCGCTGCTGCATGCGGTGGCCGCCGTACCGGGCGACGAGCTGCGGCTGACTCCGGAGTCGGCCAGCGCCCGGCTGGCCGCACTGGGCTTCCGGAACCCGGATTCTGCGCTGCGCCACCTGGCTGCGCTGACCTCCGGCGTCACCCGGCGGGCGGCCATCCAACGCACCTTGCTGCCGGTACTGCTCGATACGTTCGCCGGCAGCCCCGACCCGGACGCCGGGTTGCTGTCCTATCGGCAGGTCTCCGAGGCGCTGGCCGAGACGCCCTGGTACCTGCGGCTGCTCCGCGACGAGGGCCTGGTCGCCCAGCGGCTCGGCACCCTGCTGGGCGGGTCCAAGCTGGTCGGCAATCTGCTGGTCCGGGCGCCGGAGGTGCTGCGCCTGCTGGTCGACGACGTCTCGCTGCTCCGGCCGGAACCGGCCGATGTCGCCTCGGCGTTGCTGGCGCGGTCCCGGCGCGGGGCGTCCGCGCAGGAGTCGGTGGACGCCGCCCGCTCTGCCCGGCGGCACGAGATGCTGCGCCTGGCCTGTGGCGATCTGCTCGGCCTGATCGACGTGCGCCACATCGCCATCGGCCTGACCAGCGTGGCGCAGGCGTCGCTGCAGGCGGCCTACGAGGTCGCACTGCATTCGGTGGCGACCCAGCGCGGTGCCCCGCTCCGCGGCCGGCTGGCGGTGATCGGCATGGGCCGCCTGGGCGGCGGCGAGCTGAGCTACTCCTCCGACGCGGACGTGATGTACGTCGCCGAGCCGCTGCCCGGCGAGGACGTCCGCGGCGGTATGGACGACATGAGTGCCGTGGCGGATCTGATGGCGCGGCTGCTGGCTCGGCCGACCCCCGACCCTCCGCTGTTGATCGACGCGAACCTGCGGCCGGAGGGCCGGAACGGGCCGTTGGTCCGAACCCTGGAGGCCTACCGCGCCTACTGGCGGCGGTCGGCGGCGCCCTGGGAACGGCAGGCCCTGCTCCGCGCGCGGCCGATCGTCGGGGACGAGCAGCTGGGCCGCGATTTCGTGGTCGCTGCCGACGAGTTCCGCTATCCGGTCGGCGGGCTCTCGGCGCGTGACGTCATCGAGATACGCCGGATCAAGGCGAGGGTCGACGCCGAACGGCTGCCGCGCGGCGCTGACCCGACCACCCACACCAAGCTCGGTCGCGGCGGGCTGTCCGACGTGGAGTGGACCATCCAACTGCTGCAGCTGCAGCACGCCGCCGCGGTGCCGGAGATGCGGACGCCCACCACCCTCGGCGCCATCGCCGCGGCGGCCGCGGCCGGCATCCTGGACGTCGCCGATGCGGAGGCGCTGACGGGGGGCTGGCTGGAGGCCACCAGGACCCGCAATGCGCTGATGCTGGTGCGCGGCAGGCCGGAGGACCAGATCCCGGCACACGGCCGGGAATTGATGGGCGTGGCCCGGGCACTGGGTTACCCGGAGGGCGGCGATCCCGGTCAGTTCGTCGACGACTACCGCCGGGCCACCCGCCGGGCCCGTCGGGTGGTGGACCGGTTGTTCGACAGCGCCTGAGAAGATGACGAGGTGGATACCTGGATCTGGATCGTCGTTGCAGTGGTCGTCGTACTGGCGGTGATCCTGGCTGTCGGTCTCGTGCTCGCCCGCCGCCGCCGCGTCTCCCTCGTGCAGACCCCGCCCAGCGCGCCCGCGGTCGACCGGCCGCCGGCCAAGGGCGGATACCGGACCAGGAGCTCGATCTCGTTCAGCCCCAGCGGCGGCGGAACCGCGCTGGCGCAGCCGCCGGAACGGACGGAGACCGACGGGCAGCCCGGGGTCGGCGACGACGCAGCCATCCCGCGCGACTCGATCCGACAGAATGTCGTCGACGTCGCCCTGCCCGATCTGGATCCGCCGCCGCTGGCACCAGCTTCGCCGCCGGTCGCCCCGCCGGAGCTCGAACTGCAGCCCGAGCGGAAGCTGGAGCCCGAGCATGAACTGCTGCCGGAACCCGAGCCCGTACAGCCCGAGCCAGCACCCGAGCTCGTCGCGCAGCCCGTCGAGACGCTGCACGTGCCGATCGAGGAACTCAGCACCACGCCCCCGCTGGAGGAGATCGCCCCGACCGCCGGCCGGCTCGGCCGGCTGCGCGGCCGACTGGCCCGCAGCCAGAACACCTTCGGCCGGTCCCTGCTCGGCCTGCTCGGCGCCGGCACCCTCGACGAGGACTCCTGGACCGACGTCGAGGACACCCTGCTGATGGCCGATCTCGGCGCCGGCGCGGCGGCCGAGATCACCGAGCAGCTCCGGCGCGAGGTCGCCGCGCACGGCGTCACCGATTCGGCGTCCGCCCGGGCCCTGCTCCGCCGGGTACTGATCCAGGCGGTCGACACGGTGGCCGACGGTCAGGTTCCGGACCGCTCGATACATGCCCTGCCCTCGAATGGGCGCCCGTCGGTGCTGCTCATCGTGGGTGTCAACGGCACCGGCAAGACCACCACCACCGGCAAGCTCGCGAGAGTGCTGGTGGCTGACGGCCGCACCGTGGTGCTGGGCGCCGCCGACACCTTCCGCGCCGCCGCGGCCGACCAGCTGCAGACCTGGGGCGAACGCGCGGGTGCCACCGTCGTCCGGTCGGTGGCCGGCGCCGACCCCGCCGCCGTCGCGTTCGACGCGGTGCGCACCGGGATCACCGACGGCGCCGACGCGGTGCTGATCGACACGGCGGGACGGCTGCACACCAAGACCGGACTGATGGACGAGCTGGGCAAGGTGAAACGGGTCATCGAGAAGCAGGCGAAGCTCGACGAAATATTGCTGGTGCTCGACGCCACCACCGGCCAGAACGGGCTGGTCCAGGCCCGCGTCTTCGCCGAGGTGGTGCAGGTCACCGGCATCGTGCTGACCAAACTGGACGGCACCGCCAAGGGCGGCATCGTGGTGGCCGTGCAGCGGGCGCTGGGGGTGCCGGTCAAGCTGGTCGGGCTGGGCGAGGGTCCGGACGATCTGGCGCCGTTCGAGCCCGCGGCGTTCGTCGACGCCCTGCTCGGCGACTAGATCCAGGAGCTCCCGCGGCGTCGCGTCACGGGCCGGAAACATCGCGGACACTGCATCGCAACCAGAAATCGTCCTAGTTCACCGCTCCGAAACACGAACGGGCGGAACAGGAAACAACATCACGCCAGGCTGGGCACGTTCGAGGATCGGCCCCGATCCAACTCCGCCCCCTTCCTGGAGGTTTGATGGTCCCGCACTTCGCAGTGGCGACGCTGCTGGCAGCCGATCCTGTCGTGCTGAGCCCGGGCGACACCGCCTGGATGCTCGCCAGCAGCGCCCTGGTGCTGTTGATGACGCCCGGCCTCGCGTTCTTCTACGGCGGTCTGACCCGGTCCAAGAGCACCCTGAACATGATGATGATGTCGTTCATCTGCATCTTCATCGTGTCGATCCTCTGGGTGCTCTTCGGCTTCAAGCTCGCTTTCGCCAGCACGTCCACCAGCGGATTCTTCGGTGATTTCTCCCTCGGCCACCTGGGCGACGCGGCGACAGGACTTCCGGTGGCCTTCGGTGGCACCGGGACGGGCATACCGGTGATCGTCTTCGCCGCCTTCCAGCTGATGTTCGCCATCATCACGCCGGCGCTGATCTCCGGCGCCATCGCGGACCGCGCCAAGTTCCTGTCCTGGTCCATCTTCGCCACGCTGTGGGCGATCATCGTCTACTTCCCGGTGGCGCACTGGGTGTTCGACTTCGGCGCCCTGGGCGGCAAAGCCGGCTGGTTGACCACCTTCATGGCACCCACCGGCAAGGCCGGCGTGGAGGACTTCGCCGGTGGTACCGCGGTCCACATCAACGCCGGTGCCGCGGCGCTCGCGCTCTGCATCGTCCTGGGCAAGCGGGTCGGCTTCAAGAAGAACCCGATGCGCCCACACAACGTCACCCTGGTGCTGCTGGGCTCCGGCCTGCTGTGGTTCGGCTGGTTCGGCTTCAATGCCGGCTCGGCGGTCGGGTCCAACGGCCTGGCCGGTCTTGCCTTCATGAACACCCAGGTGGCCACCGCTGCCGCACTGGGTGGCTGGCTGGTGGTGGAGTACTTCCGCGACGGGCACGCCACCAGTGTCGGCGCCGCCTCCGGTGCGGTGGCCGGGCTGGTCGCCATCACCCCCGCCTGTGGCTTCATCACCCCGTGGGCCGCGGTCATCCTCGGCCTGCTGGCCGGCGCGCTCTGCGCGTTCGCGGTCGGCCTGAAGTACAAGCTGGGGTACGACGACTCGCTGGACGTGGTGGGCGTGCACCTGGTGGGCGGCATCTTCGGCACCTTGTTCATCGGCTTCTTCTCCTCCGAGCAGATCAACTCCTTCGCCAACAACGGCCTGTTCTACGGCGGTGGGCTGGGTCAGCTGGGCCGGCAGGCAGTCGGTGCCGGGTCGGTGCTGGTGTACTCGTTCGTCGTCGCGTTCATCCTCGGCAAGATCATCGACAAGACCATCGGCTTCCGGGTGTCCGAGGAGGTCGAGGTCGAGGGCATCGACGTCAACGAGCACGCGGAGTCCGCGTACGAGTTCGACACGCAGTCCACGGGCGGCGCCATCCCGTCCGGTCATCTCGCCGGATCCAGCCCCGCTACGGAGGTTCACGCATGAAGTTGATCACCGCTGTCATCAAGCCGTTCAAGCTCGACGAGGTCCGCGCGGCGCTGCTGGCCTTCGGCGTGCAGGGCATGACCGTCTCCGAGTCGTCCGGGTACGGCCGGCAGCGCGGTCATACCGAGGTCTACCGGGGTGCGGAATACACCGTCGAGCTGCTGCCGAAGGTCAAGGTCGAGATCCTGGTCGACGAGGAAGACGCCGATGACGTGGTCGACGTCGTGGTCAGAGCCGCGCGCACCGGCAAGATCGGTGACGGCAAGGTATGGGCCACCACGGTCGAGAACGTCGTGCGCGTGCGCACCGGCGAACGCGGTCAGGAAGCCCTGTAACCCGATGGCCGGTTCGCCGTCGGAGATCAATGCGGCGGGAGGATTTGCCGAACTGCGAGCTCAGCTGTTGGGCCGGACCGGTATTGCCGGTCCGGCCCGGCGGCGGGCGCTGGCCCGGCTGACCGACGGCTGGCTGGCCAGGCTCGCTGCCGAGGCCGGCGTCAATGTCGGCGGCGTCGCGCTGGTAGCGGTCGGAGGCTTCGGCCGGGGCGAGCTGTCCCCCTTCTCCGACCTCGATCTGGTGCTGCTGCACTCGACCGAAACGCCCGGCTCCTATGCGGAAATGCTCGCCGAGCGGCTGTGGTACCCGATCTGGGACTCCGGCATCCGGTTGGATCACTCGGTTCGCTCGGTGGGTGGCGCCCGGCAGATCGCCCGCACTGACCTGCCGGCGGTGCTCGGCATGCTGGACCTGCGGCACATCGCCGGCGATCCCGAAATGGCCGTCACCCTGCACCGCCGGGTGCTCGCCGACTGGCGCGCCGACGCGGCGCAGCGACTGCCGGCGCTGCTCCAGTCCTGCCGGGAGCGGGCCGAGCGCAGTGGCGACCTGGCCTTCGCCACCACCCCGGATCTCAAGGAATCGCGCGGCGGTCTACGTGACCTGGTCGTCATGCGCGCGGTCGCCGCCTCCTGGCTCGCC
>CAXSEW010000115.1:0-9438 GCA_964236185.1 uncultured Nakamurella sp.
CGACCACCTCCCGCGCGGCGACCTTCTCCAGCAGCCGGATCCGTTCCGGATGGAACCGGGCCAGCAGGTAGTCCAGCGTGGTCACCCATGGGCCGTCCTCCGGCAGCCGGACGCGGCTCGGATTCAGGCCGTCGCGGATCGGCAGCGGCGCCGGCCGGCGGCCGGTGCGTTCCTGCCGTCGGCCCATGATCGACACCCTGCCACAGCACTGCCCCGCTGCCGTGCGATGCGGATAGGCTGCCGGGAGGTCGGGCACGCGCCGTCCGGCTGATGCCGGGCAGAGTCCGGCGCGGGTGGGACGGTGCGCTGGTGGCAGGGTCGGTCGGGGTTGGACGAATTGCAGTTCGGGTCGGTCGGGGAAAGACGCTACTGCTGGTCGCTGTGATGACGCTGCTGGCCGGCTGCAGTTCGACGGTGGCGGGCCAGCCGAGCATCGCCGGGCCGGCCACGACCCCTGCCGCCACGAACGTCACCCGACCGCCTCCAGCGACTCCGACCACCACATCGGCGACAGCACCGCCCGGCCGGACAGGCACCGTAGCGACTTCCCCGTCGCCTTCTGCACCGTCGGTCGAGACCGGTCGGCAATCCAGCCCGGCCGCGCCCCGGCAGACCGCACCGACCCGGGCCACGGCCACGGTCTCGACCGTGCCGGATGCTGCCGAGCTGAGGCGCCGTCACGACGCCGTCCTCGCCACCGTGCTCGGCCGCCTCAGCACCGCCCTGGTGGCCGGCGACCAGAAAACGTTCCTCGCCCCGTTCGCCGCGCCGCTGAGCAGCCGGATCCGTCACTGGTACAGCAATACCCGCAGCCTCGGCGTCGACGGTGCGCTGTTCGCGCCGGCGGACGACTACTCCTCCGGCGCAACCGATTCGGCGACATCCTTCACCAGGACCGTGGTGCTGGGAGTGCGGACCCCCTATGACGACGGCGGGTCGATGCCCGGCATCTCCTATGCCGTCACGGTGTCGGTGCCCAACAGCCGCGGAGCAGCACCGGTCATCACCACGTGGCAGCCGAAATACCTCGGCGATCCGATGAACTGCGATTGCACGCTGCTGGTGACCCACGACGAGCGGACCGCCGTGCTCGCCGACGCCGCCGACGCGGACCTCGTGTTCTGGTCACCCGCAGCCCGGCGGGCCGCCGCGGGTATCGACTGGGCCCGTGCGCAGTTGTCCGGGACGGGGCTGGTCGCGCCGAAGGGTTCGGTGGTCTTTCTCGCGGACAAGCCTTTTCGCTGGTTCCTCAGCGCCAGCGGACCGCCGCAGGCATCCAATGTGACGGCCGGGTTGGTCGACGCACTCGGCCCCTATCCGGGCACGGAGTATTCCGACCAGTCGCGGATCGTGCTCCTGCTGGAAACCTCCGACGGCACAACGGTGCCCGACGATGCGCAGGGACGGCAATACGCGGAGGACGTCCTGACCCACGAATCCACCCATCAATTGATGAACCGCAATTCCACCCTGCCGGAACGGTCGCCCAACTCGCCGCCGACCTGGGTGGTGGAGGGGATTGCGGTGGCGGTGGAGACGCTGCACCGGGAATCGCTCGGTGCTGCCGGGGATATCGGCTATCCCGAGCCCAACGATCCAAAGAACATCGAGAAGCGTTGGTTCGTCGACCATCTCGGCGCACAGATGCCCACCCCCGGTCAGCTGTATTCCAGCAACGGAGCAGGCTACTACGCGATCGCCGGATCAGTCTTCCGCTACATCGCCGACGAATACGGCTACACCACGATGATGAAGATCGCCAAGGCGATGTACAGCAAGCCCGCGCAGAACCCGTTCAGCTACTTCCCCGATCCGGCCCATTCCGGCGAGCGGCTCTCCGCCGCGGCCGCCAAGACCGCCTGGAACAAGTGGTTCGTCGCCAACTACGAATAACTGCGTCGCAGTCGGCGGCTGATCGGTGGCCGGGCCGGTAGCTGGTCGGGTCGGCGGGCTTCAGTGCGACTCCCGGCTGACCGCATCACCGCTCGAGCCGACGAGGTAGTCGAGGTCGGCGCCGGTGTCGGCCTGCTGGACGTGGTCGACGTAGAGGCGCTGCCACCCGCGAACGGGGGCCGCGTAGGCGGCAGAGCTGGCGGCCGACGGTGTCCGGCCGGCCAGTTCCGCGTCCGGGATGTCGATGTCCACCCGGCGGCCGGCGACGTCCAGCACGATCGGGTCGCCGGTCCGGACCAGGCCGAGCGGACCACCGGCCGCCGCTTCCGGTGCCACGTGCAGAACGACTGTGCCATAGGCGGTTCCGCTCATCCGGCCGTCGCAGATGCGCACCATGTCGCGGACACCGACGGCCAGCAACCTCTGCGGGATGGGCAGGTTGGCGACCTCGGGCATGCCCGGATAGCCGCGCGGGCCGCAGCCGCGCAGGATCAGCACCGAATCGGCGTCGACGTCCAGGTCCGGGTCGTCGAGCCGGGCATGCGCGTCCTCGACGCTGTCGAACACCATCGCCCGGCCGCGGTGCTGCAGGAGCGCTGCGGTGGCCGCCGCCGGCTTGATCAGCGCGCCGTCGGGCGCCAGATTACCGTGCAGCACGGCGATCCCGGCGTCGGGCAGCAACGGGTCGGCGCGGGACCTGATCACTTCGGTATCCCAGATCTGCGCGCCGGCCAGGTGTTCGACGAACGGCCGGCCGGTGACCGTGATGGCGGCCGGATCGAGCAGGTCGGCCACCTCCGCCAGCACGGCGGACAGGCCGCCGGCCCGCAGCAGGTCGTCCATCAGGAAGCGGCCCGCCGGTTGCAGGTCGACCAGCAGCGGCACGCCCGCGCCGGTGGTGTCGAAATCGCCGAGGGTGAGCGGGATGCCGAGCCGGCCGGCGATGGCCAGCAGATGCACCACGGCGTTCGTCGATCCGCCGATGGCCGCCAATGCGACGATGGCGTTGCTGAAGGAGCCGGCGGTCATCACGGCACTCGGCCGGCGGTCGTCCTCGACCATCTCCACGATCAGCCGCCCGGTGGCGTGCGACCGCTCGAGCAGCCGGCTGTCGGCGGCCGGGGTGCCCGCGATGCCCGGCATCGTCATGCCGAGTGCTTCGGCGACACAGGCCATCGTCGAAGCGGTACCCATGGTGTTGCAGTGGCCGCGGCTACGGATCATCGACGACTCCGAGTCGATGAAATCGGCGCGGGACAGGGTGCCCGCCCGCACCTCCTCGGACAGCCGCCAGACGTCGGTCCCGCAGCCCAGCGGGACGCCGCGGAAGTGGCCGGTGAGCATCGGGCCGCCGGGCACGACGACAGCCGGCAGGTCGACCGACGCGGCCGCCATCAGTAGCGACGGGATGGTCTTGTCGCATCCGCCGAGCAGCACCACACCGTCGATCGGGTTGGCGCGCAACATCTCTTCGGTCGACATCGCGGCCATGTTGCGCCAGAGCATGGCGGTCGGCTTGACCTGCGTCTCGCCGAGGGACACGACCGGCAGGTTGAGCGGGATGCCACCGGCCGCCCAGATGCCCTCTTTGACGCTGGTGGCGACGGTGTCCAGGTGCGCGTTGCACGGGGTCAGGTCCGATGCCGTGTTGGCGATGGCGATGTGCGGCCGGCCGTCGAAAGCGCCCGACGGGAGCCCGCGGCGCATCCACGCCCGGTGGATGTAGGAGTTGCGGTCGTCCCCGCCGTACCACTGCTGGCTGCGCACAGGTGCTCCTCTGCTCTCTGCTGGCGGACTCGCCGGCCTCCTGCCCGCCGGGCCCATCGTGCACTCGCGCCTATCGTGCACTGTCGAGGCCGCCACTGCCCGCTGCCGCCACCGGCCCGAGGTATCGGTGCGCCTGCACGTTAACCTGAACCATGCGCGCGCTGGTCCTGCTCGGTCCCGGTTCCGCCTCGATCGAGCAGGTTCCCGCCCCGGTCGCCGGTCCCGGGCAGGTGGTCGTCGACGTGCACCGGGTGGGCGTCTGCGGTACGGACACCGAGTTCTACCACGGCGGCATGGCGTATCTGGCGACCGGGCAGGCCCGCTACCCGCTGCGACCCGGACACGAGTGGTGCGGCGTGGTGTCGCAGCTGGGCGAGGGCGTCGATGCCGGCTGGCTCGGCCAACGGGTCACCGGCGACACGATGCTCGGCTGCGGCCGTTGCGAGCGCTGCCGCCGCGGCCGGCAGCACATCTGCGAGCATCGGTTCGAGGTGGGCGTACTCGGCGGCTGGCACGGCGCGGTGGCCGAACAGCTGATGGTGCCGGCTCGATCCCTGCACGCCCTGCCCGCTGCGGTGGACGACAGCGCCGGTGCAATGGTGGAGCCCGGTGGCAATTCGCTCCGTGCGGCGCTGTCGGCGAACCTGGCCCCGGGCTCCCGGGTCGCGGTGTTCGGCCCCGGCACCATCGGCCTGCTTGCCGCGGCCTTCGCGCGCAACTTCGGTGCCGATGTGCACGTGATCGGGCGGTCAGCCGGCGGGCTGGAGCTGGCCAGATCGCTGGGCTATCCAGTCTGGTCCTCGGAGCGGCTCCCGGATCTGCGGTTCGACGCGGTGATCGACGGCAGCGACTCCTCCGCCGTGCCGGCCGCCGCCGTCGAACTGGTGGAACCCGGCGGCCGGGTGGTCTGCGTCGGACTGGCCGCTCAGCCCAGCGCGGTGGACACCCGACGGCTGGTGCTGCGGGATGTCACCGTCGTCGGGCACCTGTCCGGGTCCCCAGCCATCGCCGACACCATCGCCGCCTACGCGGGCGGCGGCGTCGATCCGGTGCCCCTGGTGGCGGCAACCGTCCCGCTGGACCGGGCGCCGGCCGTGCTGGCCGGCTGGCGGCCCGACGACGCCGGGCCGGGACCGAAGATACACATCGATCCACGCAGGTAATCCTGGCTGGGCCTCAGTGCTCACGAGGGGCGACAGCAACCCCAGGACATCACGGCCAGACCACCGGGAACAGCGGGTGATCCATCGGCGCGCCGTTCGTCAGTTCGTCGTCCAGACCCGGGAACGCGGGCGAGGTCTGCCAGTGCCGCGGTGCGTGCCGGGCCAGCTCCGACAGGTACCGGAGCGACAGCACCCGCCGACGCCCGTCGAACGGGAACCCCGGTGCACCGTGCACGGTCAGGAAGTCGAAGAAGATCGCGTCGCCCGGCTCCATCTCGTAGCGCCGCAGCACGTAGGCGCCGCGGTCCGCCTCGATGTCCGGCAACTCGCCGAGGGTCCCTTCGGGGAACCATTTCGCCTGCCCGGTGAGGAAGGTTCGGGGCATCAGCCACGGCCCGCGATGGGTGCCGGCAACCAGCTCCAGGCAGCCGCCCTCCGGCACGTGGTCGACGGGGATCCAAGCGCTGATGCCCTCGCCGTCCACGTTGTAGTACGGCTGGTCCTGATGCCACGGCGTGCGCTGCTCGGTCCCGCCCTCTTTGACCAGGACGTGGTCGTGGTAGAGCCGCACCACTGCAGATCCCATCAGCTGGGCGGCGATACCGGCCGCCGCCGAGTGCCGCGCGAGCTGCTCGATCTCCGGCACGTCGTTCCATCGCCGGAAGTCCTCGGTGAACGACCCTCGATCACCCGGGCGGCTCGCGACCTGCGACAGCGGTCCTGGCGCTGCCAGCACCTTCTCGATCGCCGTCCGCGCGAGGTCGATCTCCGCCGGCGACAGCACGCCACGGACCAGCACCACACCATCGCGCCGATAGACTTCGACCAGGTCGGCCGGCACGGTCGTCGTCATGCGGGGATCGTAGGCCGCGAGAGGTCTGCAGCATCACAGCTGTATCAGCGGGCGTGGCAGCGCGCTCCGGGTACTGACCCGGCGCGATTCCGGCAGCACTCCGACCTTGGACAGACATGACCGCCCTACTGCACCGCCTCCTCCACGACCATCCGCACGCCGGGCGGATCCAGCTGCCGACAGCGGTCCGGGCGAAGCCGAGGTCCCCGCGGGAAGCGCCGTTGGCTGCCACCGGCGAACGACTGGTCTCCAGCAAGGAGCTGGACGTGCTGCGGTCGTTGCATCCGCGCCGCACCGTCGCCGGGAGCTGACCTGGTCGGTAGAGCGCTGTACCCCTGGGTGAACACTGCCGGAGGTCGAGTCGTAGCGTCTCTGCATAGGGTGCGCGCGGCTGAGGCACCTCGACCCATCGAGCCTGGAGCACATCGTGGACAGCAGAACACTGGGCGGGCTGACGGTCTCGGCCCTCGGCCTCGGCTGTATGGGCATGTCGGAGTTCTACGGCGCCGGCGACGACACGGAATCAATGGCCACGATCCACCGGGCGCTGGATCTCGGCGTGACGCTGCTCGACACCTCCGACATCTACGGTCCCTTCACCAACGAGGTGCTGGTCGGCCAGGCCATCAAGGACCGTCGCGACGACGTGGTGCTGGCAACGAAGTTCGGCATCGTGCGCAAGCTGGACGACCCCAGCTACCGCGGTGTCGACGGACGGCCCGAGTACGTGCGGGCCAGCGCGGAAGCCTCGCTCCAGCGGCTCGGCGTGGACCACATCGACCTGTACTACCAGCACCGGCCGGATCCGGCGACGCCGATCGAGGACACCATCGGAGCGATGGCCGAACTCGTCCAGGCCGGCAAGGTGCGGTATCTGGGCCTGTCCGAGGTGAGCCCCGAGTTGCTCCGCCGGGCCAGTGCCGTCCACCCGATCGCTGCACTGCAGAGCGAGTACTCGCTGTGGCACCGGGAGATCGAAGCGGAGATCCTGCCGACCGCGCGGGAGCTGGGCATTGGTCTGGTGCCGTACTCACCGCTCGGCCGGGGCTTCCTCACCGGCACCATCACAGATGTGGACGCGTTGGCGGACAACGATTTCCGTCGCGCAAACCCACGTTTCCAGGGCGAAAACCTCACGCAGAACCAGCTGATCGTGCAGACGGTGCGGGATCTCGCTGCCGAGAAGGGCGTCACGCCGGCTCAGCTGGCGCTCGCCTGGGTGCTCGGGCAGGGCGACGACATGGTGCCGATCCCGGGCACCAAGCGCCGCAAGTACCTGGAGGAGAACGTCGCCGCAGTCGAGATCACGCTGACCTCAGCTGATCTCGAGCAGATCGGCGCGGCCGTGCCGCAGGCCGTCGGGGCTCGCTACGCCGCCACCTCCAGCCTCGGGCGAGCGGCCGCCAAGTCCTGACGATGCGGTCGGCGCGGGTCTAGAACTGCCAACAGGTGTGTGGACGACCGGGGCACGGCGACCATGACTGCCGGTCCCAGCCCCTCCACCGCCGCACTTCTGCTACCTGCGGAAAACATGCACCAGGCGGCGGAGCACCGGTCCGGCAGCAAGGCCCGTGCCGACCGCGGAGATGGTGCTGATTCCCAGGTCGACCGACACCCGCCCCTCGTCGGCCCAGTAGACGTCCTTGAGGTCGAGCAGTAGTGCGAACTCGTCGACGATCAGCGCGAGTCCGGCGCCGTAGGCCAGCGACACCGCGGCATGTGGCTTGATCGTGTTCCCGCGCACGGCCATGCCCCCCACGCCGGCCAACAGGCCGATGCCCCAGAGGTAGTGGTGGATGTGGGTGCCGCCGATCGACACATTGCGGAAGGGTCCCCGGCCGTTCTTGATGCTGTAGGTGATGCCGCGGACGGACGCGAAGGTGGCCGTGAAGCTGGACCAGCCGAGCAACACCGAGCGCCGTGCCGGGTTGAGTTCCTCCCGGAACGCGGCCTGCACTTCCTCGGCCGCTTCGGTGATCGTCACCGTTCTGCGCTCGTCCCCCGTCATTGCCTCACCATAGAGGCCGGGACAGGCGGAAGTGGCCGCTCGGTCGGGCCGCCCGGGCACGATCGGCATGTGGCTGGGCATCGCGCAGGCGAACGCCGGGGGAAACTGTCGTCATGACCACCGAGCACGGCATGGACGCTGCGCTGGCACGCGTCGCCGCCGCTGCTGCGGACGACTCCGGCGGCGTCGATGTGGAACTGCTGGGTGACTTCCTGCCGATGCTGACCGCCGCGGTGGCGGCTGGTACCCCGTTGCAGCGGCGGCAGTTGGCGCGTTACGGGGAGGCCGGGCGCACCGCGGCCGGTAGGGGCGTGGCGCTGCGGGCGCTGGCCGATCTCTACCTGTCGGCGGCCTGGCGGCTGTGGCGTCATCTACCCGAGGTCGCCGATGCAGCGGAGAATCCAGCGGCGGTGGTCCTCGCCGGTGAGGTGATGCTGCGGGGGGTCGACGACACCGTGGCCGTGCTGGCCGAGGGCTACCAGCTCGCCCGGCGCGATCTGGTCCGAGCGCAGGCCGCCGCGCGCCGCGAGTTCGTGGACGACCTGCTGGTGGGCGGAACCCATGCCTCGGCGAGCCTGGTGAGGCGGGCGGCCCTGTTCGGTCTGGGACTGGCCGGCCCGCATGCGGTGGTCGTGGTTCGAGCTGAGAAGCCGTTCACCGACACTTCACCCCTCACCGGCATTCTCGAACGGTCGATACTGGGCGCCAAGGCCGACGCCGACGCACTGGTGACGACCAAGGACGGTGCGCTGGTCGTCATCTTCGCGGCACCCGACCGGGACGCCATCCGGGAGGTCGTCGACGGGCTGACCGGAAGCCTGCCGCGTCCGGAGCGGGCGGAGGTGAACCTGAGCCGCACGGCCGAGGTGGGGGCGTGGCGGATGGGCGTCGGACGTCCGCACCAGGGACCGAACGGCGTGCGGTTGTCGTTCGAGCAGGCGCAGGAGGCTCTACGCCTCGGCGGCCGACTGGCCGGCGAGGACCGGGTGATCGATGCGGCCGACCTGTTGGTACATCGAGTGCTGGTGCGCGACGAGGAGGCGATGCTCGAGTTGGTGGATGCCGTGCTGACGCCGCTGCTGCAGGCCCGCGGCGGCCCCGAACCTCTGCTCCGGACGTTGGAGGCGTATTTCCAGGAGGGCGGCAACGCCTCGTCCAGTGCCCGGTCACTGCACCTGTCGGTGCGTGCGCTGACCTACCGGCTGGAGAAGATCGCCGACCTGACGGGGCGGGATCCGGCGGACCCGGCGCAGCGGTTCGAATTGCAGACGGCTGTGCTGGGGGCGCGGCTATTGGGCTGGCCGCGAACGGCGCCTGCACCCTCCCAGGCGAACTTGCCGGGTTCCGGCAATGACTGAGGCGAATGACCGCCGATCTTCCACGTAGGTCTGCGGAGTATCGGCAGGCAAACTGAAGTCACGGAGCTCGAAGCTCCACTTCCAGTTATCGCTCGCCACATACTTCAAGGAGATCTCGTGACCGTTCCACTCTGGGGCTGGGCGGCGTTCGGCGCCGTGGTCGTCGTCATGCTGCTGGTGGATCTGCTCGCCCACCGCGGCGCGCATGTCATCAAATTCAAGGAGGCCGCCATCTGGAGCGCAGTCTGGGTGGGGCTGTCATTGGCCTTCGCCACGGTGCTGTGGTTCACGATGGGCAGCGGTCCCGCGGTCGATTTCACCACCGCCTGGTTGCTCGAGAAATCGCTCAGCGTCGACAACCTGTTCGTCTTCGCGCTGATCTTCGGTTACTTCAAG